>WJOT01000121.1 GCA_009619095.1 Clostridia bacterium | reverse complement strand
GGACGGCGTTCCGGGGCGCTCACCGTCTCGCGCCCGCGCCTTTCCCTCGCTTCGCTCGGTCGTTGCTCCTTATTCGTCGCAACCGGCGCCCCTTTCGCTAAGTTGTGTCTTCACTTTACATCATCATAATGGAATGTTCTATTCTCAAAACTCTTTAATTTGTAACGTCTGTTTTTATGTTCAATAATGTAGTTAGGAAGCAGAGGAGTCTTTCCGCCACCATGTTCAAGGTCTAATATAAGATGAGGTATACCTACTCCGGAAGTATATCCTATCAAATTTCTCATAATCTCCAGGGCTCTTTCTACACTAACCCGGAAATGGTATGTGCCTTTTACCGCATCAGGAATGTAAAGGTAGTAAGGTCTAATTCGCATCATTAGTAATCCTTCAAAAAGCCTCTTTAAAGTATGCGGATCATCATTAACTCCAGCCAATAAAACTGCCTGGTTCCCCAAGACAACCCCATTATCAGCAAGCATATTACATGCTTTTATGCTTTTCTCTGTTATTTCTTGAGAATGGTTAAAATGCGTATTAAAATATATAGGAGCGTATTTCTTTAATATTTGACATAATTTAGGTGTAATCCGTTGAGGCAATAGGCAAGGGGTGCGGCTATCTATTCTAATAATCTGGACATGTTTTATTCTCCTAAGACTTTTAAGATAGTATTCTATTTTTTCATCATCTAAAAAGAGAGGGTCTCCACCAGAAATAATAACATCTCTCACTTTTCTATGTCTTTTTATGTAACGAAAAGCTTTTTGGGCACCTTTTCCTTCTAAAACTTTTTCTTTTATACCTACTTTTCTTTTTCTTGTACAGAAACGACAGTACCCTGTGCACAAATTAGTTACCAGCAACAAAACCCGATCTTCATATCTGTGGATTAAACTTTCAATAGGCGAATATTTTTCTTCCAAAAGAGGGTCTTTTTCACCCGCCCGCAATTCAATTTCCAACGCATCAGGAATACACTGTTTCCATATAGGGCCGTTTTTCTTCTTGATTAGACTTAAATAATAATGATTTATTTTCATAGGATATTTTTCAATCACTTTATCAATTTTCTTCTTGTCTATCTTCGCAAATTTGCTAAGATTAGCACTATCCATAATACTGCCTGAGAGAATCTGTTGCCATTTTTCCATAATTATTCCTTTCTTACACCCAGGTTTCTAAAAAACTCTGTAACGATTTGAAGGTTTCTTGAATATATATTTTAACTTTTTTTAGGTAAATCTTCAATAATATTCCGTAATTCTTTCAGATTAATAAACCGCCCATACTTTTTCAACAAAGAAATCTTCTCTTCAATATTCTTAATCTCATCTAAAGATGTGTATTCATAGGTGTGGGTTAAGACAGAAACTATGATATCATGGGAGTCTTTCGTAGACTTTTCTTTCAAATCCAAAGCTGTCTCCTCTATAATTTCGGGCGTGGATTTTTCAAAATAAAGATAGTGTCCTTTCGACGTTCCCACAGGAATCTCATAAACATGAGAATCCCCTGCTTTTCGATGGTCCTGGTAACTCATTCGATAAAGCGATGTTGGAGCTCCCCTCCAATCAGATACCAACTTGTCACCCTCAACTAAATATCTTTCAGGCTCACAGGAAAAATCAAAATACAAACCATTCTCTTCCAAAATAGGGATTAAGTTACTGGAGAAGGTAAGGTAACCTCCCCGATAAGCACAAACATTCAATCCCTGCTTTCGCAATGCACCAACTTGCCCGGAAATCACCTTCTTCATTCTCGAACTATCCTGAAAATAATATGCCTTATGTGGATCATCCTCATGAGGGTGAATACCGATATCGCCGCCATTTTCCATAATTTGTCTCCAAAACTTCATAAAAGGTTCATTAAGAAAGAAATTACGCGCTCTCGGTGAAGTATGGATGAAATGAATAAACCGTCCATCAAGATTACCTGTTGCTACTTCTACCTCTTGCTTGATTAAACCTTGCATAACTCCCACATTGGGAAGTCTTTTCTCCTCAGCTAAATTAACATCAAAATATTCTTTCCAATCTCCATCTATAGTAAAAATAAGATATAGCATAATTTGTTAAATCTATCTTAATAAACTAACCACTTTCTGACAATGCCACATGAAACTCAGGGGTATAGTCGATTTCAATTTTTACATCTTGCACCTGGCACTCAAGTAAATGTCCTCCTGTCTTTTTATCTTTAGTGATAAAATGGAGGTGATACCCTGGAACATTGATTTCTTCCAAATAAGCCGGGCACCAAAATCCTACCATAGTCCCTTCTACATTATGAAATTCAAATATTAACTGACTTTTGACCACTTCACTAAACTGAGGATATGGTTTATTTTGCCTGGGGATATTTCTTGCCTTGATATACTTGAAAGTCCCTTTTATTTTAATAGCATAGAAAATGTCTTTTGTAGGCAATAGATTGTCTAAATATTGTTGCAATTGCTCATAGTCAAAAGTCTCATCTAACAATACTGATTTATCAGGTTCGAAGAAAGTTACTACAGCAAACGGTGTCTTCATCGAATCATCAACAGGATAAGCTATCCCATCTGCTTTTATTCGATAGAATTTCCCTTCCAATGCAAACAATTCTCCGTCAAGGCCATTAAAAGTACCTATCCCAAAGTCACCATGCTGCCTCAACTGTTTATAAGTTATTTCTCCATCGTAGACCCCTTTGAAAATAGCATTCATAGTTGAGGTTTGAAAAAGGACATCCTTGTTTTCTTGCAAACATGAACATCCGGATATAGCTACAACCAAAGATGTTACCACCAATAAATAGCGGATAATTTTCATCATTCCTTCTCCTTAATATTTAGTCTTTCGCCCAACTTCTTGCTTTTTGCAAAGCCCCGCCCTAAAGGTTTACTTTACTTTTAGTAAAGAAAAGTATCCCAAAAAGAAAAACTTTCCCCTTAATAAGTAATTAAACCGTCCAAGGTATAGAGTATTTTCTTTTATACATCTTACATAGTCTATGATTCTATTAGAAATAAACGAATTTTCTGGTTTATTATAATTTATTACTACCGCTTTTATTGAGTCCATCTCTTTGCAAATCCCTTCTTCAAGGAAAAACCGTCCCCATATCATGTTCTTAAGGAGCACATTGTATCCTAACACTCTATTCTTTTCATGATAAAAAACTTTGCGATGTAAAAATTTTCTAAGACTGGGGAGACTAGTTAACATATCAACAAAGTATTCACCTTTAAATTGAAATACATTAGGAGTTTCTAAGTTTCTAAAAATTTCATTAAGCTCATAATTATTTTTGGGAAGTCTCATGTCTTGAATTATTCCAATAATTTCTGGGATAAGCGATGTAATTCCGGATTAGCCAAAGCTAAAACCTTCTTCTTCACTACTCTAGAAAAATATTCTTTTTCAGTCTTTGTTAATTTTTCTCCTTTAAGTTTCTTCAAAAATAATTCTTTTTGCTTAGGCGAGAAAACTTGAGACAATGAATATTCAAGACTAAACTCTTCTTTTATAGAAAGCCAGTCACTAAGTTTTGATTGTGCTTGACTAAAATAATTATTAAAGGTAGATTTAAGTCTTTGGCTAGACACAACATAAGGTTTAACTACTAAATCTTCATCTTTTTTAAGTTTTTCTAGAAAACTATTGAATTCTTTTTTTCTATCACCTGGTAGAGATTTATAAAATTTATCCGCCCAGGAGAATTTTAGATTTAAGACTTTATAAAGAGCAAGTGACATAACCATTAATGAAACCAAATAGGACTTATCAACTGGTTTCTTTAGATACCCTTTGACCATATCATAATTGAACATTCCCCTTTCCGCGCTGTTACCTAATACAACAGGAAAACCCTCCCAAAGACGAAGATCTTTACTTTTAACCACATCCGCCAAGGTCGCATCCACATCCTGCGCCTCTTCAGTCTCAAATAATGGAAATCCTAACCTACTTAATCTCTTAAATAGATTCTTATTAACCATCACTTAAACCTTCTTTTTTAATCACTTTTAAGAAATACTTCCAATTATTATTTACTCTACACTAATTCTGTCCAATAAACCCTGTTTATCTATCCGATAATTCATACAATTAATTGTATATTTTCATACAATTCTCTGTATTAAAATATACAATACATCTCCTAATATGTCAAGGGGAATTTTTTAAAAAGAGGAAGCAAAACATCTCAAGGGGCACATTTTCAAAAATAGTTCGTTTATCTTACCTGTTGCCCAAACTGTCCCAAGAATTTTGTAAAAATAAAAATGACTTTGACCCCTTTTTTATTTTTTATTTTTAAAAAATGGGGTGGATGACGGGAATTGAACCCGCAACCACATGGACCACAACCATGTGCTCTACCATTGAGCTACACCCACCATCATGGCACCCTCGGTCCGACTCGAACGGACAACCGACGGCTTAGAAGGCCGTTGCTCTATCCAATTGAGCTACGAGGGCACTATTGTTTCCTAATTTAGGCTGAAAATATTCATTACATCGAAAATTCTTACTTGCCTCTCTTCCTCAAACCCATCTTTACCAGAGTTCATCCTTAGCGCCTGTCCCAAATGGATTTTCATCTGCCTCAAGCATATATTCCATACAGGCAGGCATTGTACCCCCCTCTGGATGTTTCTTAAACATCTAATTGCCTTCTGCAAACGATTATAATACTTTTACCAGATGAATTCTACAGTTTTCTATATTATTTCCAGACAAAAAAGGGGACAGGCTACTTTTTTATCTTGAGAAATCCTGACACCTTCTATTCCTTATGAAACCACCCTGCCCCTCCAACGGCTTAATATCTGATTATCTAATAAATACCACTGTTTATTAAATCCTGTCCTGTAGTGGCATCAGCTACTCCAAAAAAGTAGCCTGTCCCCTTTTTTATGTTCCCTTTTTTGTTTATGTTTTATTTAGATATAATGTCTGCGTTGGGTAAGCAAATTCAATTCCGTGTTTCTCAAACTCTTCTTTTATCTTGAGATTTATTTCCTGCTGAATGTCCATATACTTATTGTAGTCACTACCTATAACATAATAGACTATCTCAAAAACAAGACTAAAATCTCCATAAGAAAAGAAGTGTGTACGGTCAAAGACCGTATCGTTAATTCCTTTTATGATATTCGTGATTACTACCGGTATTTCTTTTAACTCTCGAAGACCTGTCTCATAGGTAACTCCAAGTCTGAAAACCACACGGCGCTTGTCCATTCTCTTGTAGTTTCGCACGCGCGAATTAGTAAGGTCAGTATTAGAAAATACTAACTGCTCCCCACCCAAACTGCGAACTCGTGTAGTCTTAATGCCGATATGTTCAACTGTTCCCAAAAGATCTCCAACGATGATAAAATCTCCAATCTCAAACGGACGGTCAAAGAATATGGAAAAGTAACTGAATAAGTCTCCCAAAATTGACTGGGCAGCCAGAGCAATTGCCACACCCCCGATGCCCAGCCCGGCAATTAAGGCAGAAACCTTGATGCCAAAATTATCCAATAAAATAATAATGGCAAGTCCCCAGGCAATGACTTTTACCGTCATAAGTATCCCTTTGAGCCCTTGTTTCTTAGCTACATCTTTCTCCTTCTTTACCCAATAATTTTCAAGACCATAAACAATTATAGCCAGTAAAAAACGAACACCAAAGATAGTCAAAAGAATTAAACCTAAAACATTAATACCTTTCTCTAAGGCGGGATTCAGAGTTAAGCCTTGAATGCTCACATAAAAAGCACCAAAATAGAATAGAGGTAACAATTCCTTTTCAATCATACGAATCAAAAAATCATCTATGGTAGTAGCAGTTCTCTTTGCCCATTTCCTTAGGCGCTTTAGCAAGAATCTCTTGAAGATTTGAATAACAATAATACCAATGAGAAAGATAGAAAGACAAATAAGATAGTCCAAAATCCTGTTGTTGAAGAATGTTTGCTGTAAGAAACCTTTAAACATATCAACTCTCCTCATATAAAAATAGTGGCGACTGCCCCTTTACCGGAATTTCGCCCAATGTCCTGAGCCTACTCAAAGCTCACCCGTTAGCTAAATTTGGCAAAATGCCCAACGGATGAAACCAGATACACCCATTTAGACCACCTGTAATACTTCATAGTTTTCCCCAGAAATGACCTTTCCTCCAGGAACGACAACCACATCTATGTCCGACTCTTCTATCACGTTCTTCGCTAGTTAGTTGTATATATTTTTTATCCATAATCACTTAGGATATCATATTATCCTAAGTGTTGCACTTGCTTATTGAACTGGGGATTCTCGTTTTGCTGTTCGTATATTTTTTTCCAATGCTTTACATATTTGGAAGGATTTAACAGTTGGTCTATTCCTTCCTCGAGTAGAACCAGATGAATATGAGGATAGGTCGGCATTTATAAATTATCAATCACCTTCTTTAGTTTAACTTGCACCTGTTCAGCTATATCTCGTAGCTTGGGATTCTCTATGGCTTGCATAGATGCGACAGGGTCTACCGCAACTACTTCTATCTTCCCATCTGAAATCTCTTGTACGACCACATTGCAGGGCAACATTAACCCAATCTTGTCTTCCGCCTGTAACGACTTATAAGCAAAGGGTGGATTGCATGCTCCAAGGATTCTGTATTTCTGGAAATCCACATCCAGTTTCTTCTTCAGGGTTTCCTTGACGTCGATATCTGTAAGGATACCAAAACCCTCTTTTTTCAGTTCCTCAGTCACTCTGGCAATAGCTTCGTCAAAAGAAACATCCAATGTCTTAGTAAAGTAGTAACTCATAATAATTCCTCCTTAATACTGAAGAGTGACGCTCCCCGACGTAAGCACCGGGGCTTCTGCTTAGTTTACTAAGCATTCTTTTTCCTGCTTCAATGTCGAAGCCAACGCTTCAACTCCACAGGCGTTACTTCCCGTCCGTCCAACGGTGGTTAAACCTATCTTTAAAATGTTCTTAGAAGCATTTAAATCCCTGTCTATAGAAATACCACAATTAGAACAATTAAAAACTCTCTTATTTAACGGCATATCCTGAACATATCCACAACTACTACCCCGACTAGTCGGGGTTGGTTCAAGTCTTCCTATTTGAATGGAATACTTACCGTTCCACAAAGACTTGTAGTCAAGCTGCCTTTTAAATTCGCGCCAAGATATATCTGCAATAAACTTAGCAAGATGATGATTTTTCATCATTCCTTTTATGTTTAAATCTTCCAAAACAAACCCAGAATACTTGGCTATCATATTCGAGGTTATTTTATGAATAAAATCTAACCTTGCATTCCTAATTTCACGATGAATCTTTTGAACTTTCTTTCGCTGTTTATATCTATTTTTACCTCCCTTCTTCTTTCTACTTAACTTTCTTTGCTCCTTTTTTAATCTATCTTCTAATTTCATTAAATGTTTTGGATTTTCAATTATTGTTCCATCAGATAGTGTAGCAAATGATTTTAATCCGACGTCTATTCCAACGATATTGTCATCTTTTTTTTCTTTATCAGGAATTTCCACTTCACAAGTTACAGAACAATACCATTGGTCTCCATCCTGGGTAATTGTTATATGTTCTGGTTCTCCTTGAAGCGGTCTATGTTTTATCCATTTAACTTCACCTATTTTTGGAATAAATACAAATCCTTTCCCTAATCTCCATTTTTGTGGAACTGTGAAACTATCGTTTTCCCTGTGTTTCTTCTTAAGCTTTGGAAAACCTTTTCCGTTCTTAAAACAATCTTTCAATGATCTGTCTAATTGTCTTGCGACCATTTGTAAAGATTGAGAGAAAGAAAGATTAAGGAAATCATATTCTTTTTTTATCTTCGGAATAGAAACAACCATTTCATGAGCAAACTTAAACTTACCTGTTCGTTTATAGTATTCAATATTATCCGTCAAAAGATAATTCCATAGAAAACGGGCACTACCTCCGTGTTGTAATAGCAATTGCTTTTGTTCTTCTGTTGGGCAAAGTCTATATTTGAAACCCTTTAATATTTTCATTTCCCTTTTTGCTGTAGTTTTTAAATGTCGAGTATTTTTAAAAAGATTTTGGCCAATTCATCCACGGGGCAAACCCCGTGGTTTTCTTGGCCCAATTCTATATAACACTTGTCGGGGCGCTTTACACTCCATTATATAATTTCATTAAGATATTCTACAATTTTCGAACAAATAATTAACTAAATTATTTAGACTACAGCTTAACAGCGTGATATATTTGTCACCAGCTCCACAATAGAGAAGGAGCTTACCATTCCTTACAATACCCCCTACGGGAAAGACTACTGCTGGCACATCAACCGCATATTGGTTGTTACCATAGAGTTCATAGGGCTTTGCTGGAATGAAGATTGGGTTTTTGGTTCTCGAGAGAACCTTTTTGGGATTCTTCAGGTCTAACAAACCTGCACATATGGAATAACCTCTTTCAATTGGCTCTCTAAGTCCGTATTCCCTCGCGATGGCTGAACCTATTTTCCCTACAGCATGGTATATAAACAAAAAGCCCCTATCCGTATTGATGAGAGGAATAGATGGGCCTATTTTTTCCTGTTCATGCGGGTATTTCCCTGCTTCAAAAAATAGATTTTCCTTTTGCTGTTCGTATATCTTTTCCCAATATTTTACGTATTTGGAAGGATTTAATAGTTGGTCTATTCCTTCCTCGAGTAGAACCAGATGAATGTCAGGATGAAATCTCAAGAATATATACCATTTCTCATTGATAGAAAAGGGAATTGCGTTTCGGCTATCAAAAGGCTCAATCATTCCATGATAAGTAATATTGGCAAAATCTTCTGTAGAATATACGGCTACTCTATCAGTATTTCCGCCCGTAAAGGGGGGCTTTGTTTTACCACAGCCGATTAGCAAATACTTCTGATTGTACTTAATAATTCTTATGTCTTCTATCCCATAGATAAAATCCCGATGGTCTGTGCCGTCGCCCCGGATGACTACATTTTTAAACCTCTCGAATTTAAACCCATCCTCACTAATCAAAGGCCAGATTTCCGAAATATAGTTTTCGTCAGGTCGGTATCTTTCTCTATTTAATTTGGTATCGAAATATTTTATTCTTGTATAATTTTTATGGCATCGGGGAAGAAGAATCACTTTGTCCTCAAAAACTTCAGCTCCCGGGTTAAACACTGCGCCTATCTGTAATTCTTTATCCTCCTCCCAGGTGAGACCAATATCTTGAGGTTTCACAATAGGATTTTCCGGGTAAGAATCCAGTTTAAAAATAGATTCCCCCGATGCTAATTTAATGATTTTACCATCACCTAATTTTTCAATTGAGCGCTCTAAAGAAGGCGTTATTTTACTTCCTGTCATAGCAGTTGATTAAACAACCTTATGAATTCTCCTGCAATCTTCTTCGGGGAGTGTTCAGTTACATACTTCTTAGCCGAAGTTAGAGTTTCGGTAATAACTTTGTCCTGTTTAAATATCCTGATTAGCAGTTTATAAAGTGCATCTTCATTTGAATATTTCATAACCTCTCTATCAAAAAGTGAGCTAAATTCTATGTCTGAGGTCACTACTGGAGTTAAGGCACCGAGACACATCAGAATCGCACTGGGCACCACAGCTTCACCTTTTCTTATCTCATCTTCCTGTTTGTGCATAAGATAGACATCGGATGCGTGAAGATAAGTATAAATGCGCTCCAGCGGAGGAAGCTCGTGCTTCAACTCTATGAAGTCATAAGTTCTCAATCTTTTGATGTCTGCGACAATATACTCTGGCTCAGCTAAGATAAGGTAGATGAATGGAAAACTCTCATTTAACCTTTGCATTACAGAAAGTATGGGAAAAATATGCAATTCTGGTGCCCATCCATAGCTGAACACTATTTTTTTGTCTAACGGTAAATCTAATTCTTTTCTTGCTTTCTGTTTATCTCCTTTGGACAAGTATCCTGTAGGATAAGGAATTATGTGGAGCTTATTTTTATCAAACCTGCTTAGCCATTCCTGCTTATAGCAATCATCAAAACAGACTATAGCGTCCCATTCAAACTCATAAAATAGAGGATTAGTGGGAAGCTTTCTTTCGTGTACTACATAAACTATTTTTGCCTTCTTCCTGATTTCCGGGAAAATTTCTTTCAGTGGTTCTAACGGTACCCATTCCGCTCGTTCCACGACCAGTATTTCGTAATCTGTATCCAAAAAAGGTCGGGGATGAAAAAATGTCTCTGTATGGTCACCCTCATCACTAAAACATCTAATTACGTACTCTTCGTCTTTCGCTATAGGTCTTATATTGTTAGGCGCAAGGACAGCTAAGCTATGCCCATTGTTTACCCATTCTCTGCCAACACTTTCAGCATGAAATGATACACCACACGCTGTATTCCACCTGGAGAGTATTGCTATTTTCATCTTCTTCTATACAATTCTAAGTGTTGGCTTGCTACGACTTCCCAGGAAGTAAGCTTCCGATACTCACTTGTTCGCTCAAGCACATATTCTGCAAATTCCGGGTCTTCAAAAAGACGAATAGCTATCCTGGCAATTCCAGAAGAATTATATGGAAGAACGAGCAGTTCATCACAAATGTTCCTCAGTTCCTCAAACTTAGGTATTCTTGAGGCAATAACATGCTTTTTCGCACCTATTGCCAGGTGAAGAGAACCAGATGCAGAGCGGTCCTCTTCATAATAGGGGAAAAGAACAACATCACATGCGCCAAACAAATAGGGCACGTCGCTGTTGGGAAAAAATCTATTCGGGAATATAATGTTCCTCTGAAGAGCGAGCTTTTCTATCCTCTTATCAATATCTTTAATATAATCCTTATCTTCTTTTTTAGCGTTAGGAGCAAGACCTCCGGCAACAAATAGATATACATCTTCAATTTTCCTGCGGATTTCGTCAAGTGCTTCCAGGACTATATGCAGACACTTATGCCGCTTGATAAAGCCAAACATAAGGATTATCCTGCCATCCTCAGGAAGCTTCAGCTTCTTCCGGGAATCCCTCTTATTTTCATCACTAAGCTCTGTTCCATGGGAAATAACGTGAATCTTTTCTGTCGGTATTTCCAGTCGAGTCAGTATCGCTGCCTGGGAAGGAAGATGGACGATGACCTCATCAGCAAACCCGGCAATTCTCTTGACAAAATTCTCATCCACCGCTCCTCTTTCAGAAAATTGGCTTGGTCTTACACAATGGATAGTTATGACCTTTTTAACAGTCCCATCTAATTCCTTAAGTAAGGTGGGTAACCTGTCATCAAATTTGTATATACTGTACTCATGTTGAATATGGACGACATCTGTACCCTTTGTATGTTTGATGATGGGCTCTACATAGTCCTCATTTCTATCCCAACAAGGAACGACTTCAAACTTTTCTCTGTTTACAAGAGATGCTCCTTTCTCAGCTACAACCTTAATCTCTGATTCAGGGTCTACCTTTGTTATTCCACGGATGAGGTAATCGGTATAGGTAGCTATCCCACACTGCTTGGGAAGATAGGTTGACACATATGCGATTTTCATCTTTTCCCTTTTCCCGACTCTCAGGGATGTCGGCTAATCCCCACCCAGTTTCGTTTTCTGGAATCGGTATTATAATTATCTAACTCTCTAATCTTGTTTTTTATAAAAGAACTAAGTTTTGGATTCCGATAGTTAAACTTAACAACTATCCGTTGCAGATTCTCTGGCAGCCTTTTTAGACCCCATAAGCATCTTTCTTTTGTCTGTTTAAAATTATGTCGAGTAGAATAAAAGGGTAAACCAACCTGAAAAAATGAAATGCTATCGGCATTTTTTAATACATCTGCAAGTTTTGTCCCTCCGTTTTCATGATGTCTTACAAGAAAAAACACCTTTTTAATCATTGCTTTGCTCATACTGTGCTCTTTCATTATTTCTCTCATAATTTTGGCGCTGTTTAAAGCATGCGCATCTTTAAATTCATCATAACTCTGGTAATCTTTACGCTTAACTTTCCGTTCTTCGATAGCTCTTTCTATATCATGGCCCAAAGTGGCAATTTGCAGTGTCTCGTTAGCATCAGGTTTTAATCTGCGCAGCCATTCCAATGTGTTTTTAGCATGTATTGGGTCTTCGGGTACCGAAGATTTATTAATTATTTTCATTATTTTACTTTTTACGGCTGCTATTTTATTATTCATTTTTATAAAGAATGATTATTCTCCTGACATTTTCCATATTCATTAGAAGGGCTATTACCAGCAAGATAAAAAATGGCTGGTTGATTAAACAACCCAGAAATAGAATAAATATCCGCAGGTCACGCCCGATTCTCCAGTAAGATTTCCCTTTGAGTTTTTTCTTCATTAACCCATCGTATTTATCGGCTGTATAGCTATTCATAAACGTACCGATAATGGCAAGGAAACCGATAAACAGGGTTAACCAATTAGCATCAGAAGCGTAAACGTACCAGGCCAGTCCAAAAAGAAGAAAAGCATCAGCATAGCGGTCTAAGACAGCGTCAAACCATCCTCCGAAATCGGTTTTTTGAAATTTTAACCGGGCTATTTCTCCGTCACAGCCATCAATAACAGATGCTCCTTGTGCCAGTATTCCTCCAATAACTAAATTAATATATCCTCCTAAAAAGAAAAAAAAAGCACCCAGCATAGCAAGGATAAAGGAAAAGAACGACATAAAGTTTGGAGTAATATTAGTTTTTACAAGATACTTTGAAATCCTAATTGATATGGGTCTGTTTAAGTATCTTGATACAGGCCCATCAGAGGTCTTTTTCAAAGTATCCAAAAGCTTGTTTTTCGCTTTTTTAAATGTCTTATCATCATCCACATCAATCCAATAATCATCTTTAATATTAAATGTCTTAGCCTCCCCCTTGCTGGCTAATACCCTTATCCCGCCTGTAAGAGAGCTATCACCACTCTTTAAACTTTCTTCGATAGCGCTGAATATTGCCGGAGAACAAAGAAAAATTCCTGTATCATAAGCATTATATTTCTCGATATTCTTTCCTATATCTAAAATCTTATCGTCTTCAACAAGAACTTTGCTAACATCATTAACATCAACAAGCTTATTGGTTTTAATATTATAATCTACAGCCAGCATAACTTCGCCATCAGCTATTCTTTCATTCTTCAGTTTTACCAGTATCGATTCATCAAAGATATGATCCCCCATCAATAGAATAAAATTCTCATTTAGTAGTTTTTTTGCTTTAAGAACTGATAAACCATTTTCCCTTTTCCATTCTTCATTTGTGATATGGCTTATATTTATATTTCTCCTCTGGCTAAATCTGTTAAGATATTGCCTCACCTTCTCCCCGTTGTATCCTGTTACCACATAGAAATCAGTAAGACCACTCTTCTTTGCGGTTAATATCACCCGTTCGATAAAGGATAATCCCAAAAGAGGAATAAGGGGCTTTGCATCGCCCAGAGTTTTTAATCTTTTTCCTCGTCCAGCAGCGATGAGCAGACATTTCATCAGTTCAATTCTCCCTCTTTCCCGCAATAAATTCCTCAGTCATCCTATACGCCTCATCGTCAGTAAACTGTTGCGGTGGATGTTTCATAAAGTATGCAGAAGGTGAATACAAAACACCCCCTTGCCCTCTCTTAAAAGCCAGCTTACAACACCTAATCGCATCTATTGCCACTCCTGCAGAGTTGGGAGAATCTTCAACAGAAAGCCGCAATTCGAGGTTCATAGGAACATCACCGAAAAGTTTACCTTCCATCCTGATAAAGCAAACCTTGTTGTCTTTCTGCCAGGGCACCCAATCACTGGGCCCAATATGTATATTTTCGTCTTCCAGCCTTTCAGCAAGAACCGACTGTACCGCCTCGGTTTTTGACCTCTTTTTTGAGGCAAGTCTATCTCTGTTAAGCATGTTGAGGAAATCAGTATTGCCCCCTGTATTTAGCTGGTAAGTTCTTTCTAATTTTACTCCTCTTTTCTTGAACAAATCGGATAATGTTCTATGGGTGATAGTGGCGCCAAGCTGGGCTTTTACATCATCACCTATTATCGGTATGCCTTTTTCTTTAAATTTATTTGCCCACTCAGGATCGCTGGCTATAAAGACAGGTATATTATTTATAAATGCCGCACCTGCTTTAAGGGCACAATCGGCATAGAACCTTGTAGTTTCTTCAGAACCTACTGGGAGATAATTTAAAAGCATCTCTACCCCTGATTCTTTTAATACATTGATTACGTCTTCCTTAGATGCTTCTTTCTCATCACTTAAAATGAATGTATACTTATCATCATAATTTTTCATATGGTTTGCAAAACCATCAAGTATTTTCCCCATCTTCACTTTCACATTTGCTTTAGGTACATTATTGCAAAATACTATCGTACAGTTTGGAAGTTCAAAGATAGCCTTAGACACATCCTTTCCCACTTTTCTTTTATCAATATCAAAAGCAGCCACCACTTCCATATCGTATGGCTTGTAACCACCGATGTCCCAATGCATTAATCCAATAGCCTCTTTGCTATTTTTATTTTTATAATACTCAATACCCTGGAGTAACGAACTTGCGCAGTTACCCATTCCTACAATCCCAATTTTGATTTTGTCCATAAATAACTACCTCCTGTTTATTGTGTTCTGTAGACACCAAAATTTCACATAACGTCTGGACATTTACGAACCCCGATTCATCGGGGTTAGGCGAAGTGAAACGAAGCCGTAAATGCTTTGTTAGCTGAAGTCGAATCCTTCTCACACAAATCTCGCTACCCAACAACATGAATTCAGCTATAAGTTTAATACTTCCCTCTCTCGTTGTTTAAACTTCCCCCTAAGGAAAAAATAACTATCAGTTTAACCAGATAACGGAACTTTATTATGTGAGCAGTGAATATCTTCTTTGTTATCCTTAGCATAGCAGGAAAATTATAGTAGCTTCTACTTATACGATGTCTAATAGACCTCAATCTCTCTAAGGGGTATTCTTCAGAACATATTATATTGCCCTCACCCACATAATACCCTCTGGACTTGGCGATGAGTTCATTTAGAGGTGAATATTTCTCTGTCCTCAATAGACTGAGATTGATAGTATCCAATTTAAGCCTTTTAGCAAAAGGGGCAATCTCCAACATTTCTGGCTCGCTCTCTCCTATACAGCCAACAATAAAATAGCCATGATTATAAAAATTTATCTTCCTGATCTCAGAAAAAGCCCTCTCAGCTAAAGCAACATCAAATCCTTTTTGCATTGTTTTTAAGGTTTTGTCTTGGGCTGATTCAATTCCTATTGAAAGTATCTTAAAGCCGGCTTGGAACATCTTCTTTAAGATTTGTGGGTACTTATAAATCTCAAGCCTTAAGGCAACCACAAATATCTTTTTAATACCTTCGGCAATTATCAAATCACAAATCTCTTCGACCCTGTTCATATCTGCAGCAAAATTGTCATCTACTACAAAGATGAACTCAGCATCAATAGTCTTTAACTCTTCAACAACAGAGCGCGCTGATCTTCCATTCCAACTTCTTTTCTGTCCTAAGGGATTATTAGTAAAAGTGCAGAATTTACAATTATAAGGACAACCTCTGGAGGTTGAAATAAAGTCTATGTTTAGACCTAAGTCGATATTTTTATATAAAAGCCTGTAATTAACCCGCCTCATCTTTCTATTAGGATAGACAGCATCGTTCAACGAAGAAAGGTCACGAGTTTTATTATGAATAATTCTGCCGCCTTCACGGTAGGAAATGCCGCTAATCTCCTTAAGAGAAAGACCTGAGGCTATATCCCGAATAATCTCCTCTCCATCTCCTCTAGCAATAATATCTATATTAGAAGCTGTTGCAAAAAGCTCCTCTACAGAAACCGTGGCATATCTTCCTCCCACAATGACCTTAATATTAGAAGGAATCCGGGTAATAATGTTTATAGCAGCCTCTCGTTGGTAATCCCAGTTTACAGACAAGCAGACTAAATCTATGTTATCATTTCCAATAAAATCATCCAGATTCAGCTCAAACCTCATATCAATAAGTGTGACTTTCTCAACTAAACCCTCTAAGACAGTGGCAATATATTCCAACCCAATAGGAGGACAATATTTTTTCTCTGGAATTCCTTTCTGATGTGGATAAACACATAATACATTCTTATAGTAGGACATTCTATCTCTACCTATATTTTTTAACTGGCACGACTTCAGCTAACGCTTCGCGGATAAAAGAAGTTCGCTTTATGAATTTGGGGAAATCTTTGATTTCCCTTTTATCCGCTGTTAAGTGAAGTGTGACGCAGCCGCCAAGCAAATTTTTATTTAATCCGTAAACTCGTTTAAATAAAGCAATCTATTTTAAGATAAAATAAGTTTCTTTGCTACAGATTTTACCACTTGATTTATCTTTAAGAATAACGCTAAATTGATATTTGCCTTCCTTATCACCTTCTTCGAAAATTAGCTGGTCGTAGCTTGTGATAACCTTAGTATTTTTACTATATATTTTGCCTAAATCTTTGGCCATTTGCATCCTTTTTCCTTCAGGATCTACTATTTCTATTTCCTTTGTTATCTGTGCATTTCCATCCTCATCCATTGCAAAGCCAATTATAGAATAATGGATATAAAATTCTTCATTTTTCTTAAATATAGGTTTTATTACTTGTAAGCCTGTGAAGTCATTAGTGAATCTTATGTTCAGTATTGAAAAATCAACAAGTTTGTCAAGCTCACCTATGTACCGAAAGACAGGATAAGACTTGTAAGCATAAATGGCTTCTTTAGGTTCTTCTTCCACTGTTTGGATAATAATGCCGCCATATTTATTTATTATATTTGGGTTAATAAGAATTATACGCTTTGCTAACTCTTTCGCTTCTTCTTCCATCTTTTCCTTATTGTCAAAATATTCTGAAATGTATTGGATTTCTAAAACATCTACCTTCTCACTAACAAGATATATTTCTGACTGTTTTAAAATCTTATACTCCTTTCCAAATTCAGTTTTAAAAGTGATTGATCCTTCAATTTTCTCTTCACATAGGCTATCCGAAATCCACCATCCACCAATTAGAACAATTCCAATAATCAAAATTCCTATAAAGATTTTTGTTTTCGAGTCCAGTTTAGTCTCCTTTACGATTATATTTTAGCATAACTTCCTCTTTTTATAAATGTCTGAAGTCTCTCGCGGGTCTTCCTGATTTTCGGTAAGTCATGAATAGTAAATGACTTTGAATTTGTTGCCAAATTCTTGATTTTTCTTTTCGCTTTAGTACTCATAATTTAGGATTTTATTAAATCATCAACCTTAACACCCAGAGCATTAGCAAATGACTCTGACCCTTTTTTGCTTTTTAGAAACAATCGGGATTTCTTTACCCCTACCCCCAGCAATTCGCAAAGTTTCGTTTGGTCGGGGCGGTCGGATTCGAACCGACGACCCCTGGCTCCCAAAGCCAGTGCTCTAAACCAAACTGAGCCACGCCCCGCCTAAACAATTTATTGTATCAGCTATCCTCGTATTCTGTCAATGAGATACTTTTTCCCTGCTTCCGCTAAAGCGGAAAATGGAGTAGCAGAGCAAAGCTCTGTGTCATACATGATAACGCTGGTAGCCGCAGGCTTCAGCCTGCGTTCAACAAAACGCAACTTAAAAGTTGCGACTACCAGCAACTGGAGTAGCAGAGCAAGGATCTGCTAAAGGAAGGTAAAGCTTCGCTTTGCGGTTATAAATTATTAATTATTTCTTTCATTT
Organism: Clostridia bacterium; assembly: GCA_009619095.1. Taxonomy (GTDB): domain Bacteria; phylum UBA6262; class WVXT01; order WVXT01; family WVXT01; genus WVXT01. The sequence goes on along the minus strand of WJOT01000121.1, from coordinate 3,955 downwards.
TGCCGAGCGCCCGTGCTCGGTGGCTTATCTTGTTCTTCATCTCTTCTCCGAGCTCAGCAAAGGTCTTGCCGTATTCCGGCAAAAGAAACAGGGGGTCGTAGCCAAACCCACTCTCTCCCTTCATTTCAAAAGCAATCATCCCTTCACATACACCTTCACAAGTTACCACTTCACCCTCGGGCTTGGCTAAAGCAGCCACACATCTGAATCTGGCTCTTCTCTCTCCCCAGGAGAGTTTTTCCATAAGTTTCAACAGTTTCTTATTATTATCCTCATAGGTGACGTTATCGCCAGCAAACCGCGCTGAATGTACACCCGGAGCTCCGCTTAAAGCCTCTACTTCTAAACCAGTATCTTCAGCCAGAGAGAACTTTTTCGTATACTGCGAAACTACCAGCGCCTTCTTCTTAGCATTTGCTTCCAGTGTCTCTCTATCCTCTACCACCTTAGGACACCCGGGAAAATCGTCCAGAGAGAGTAACCTGGCATTAATACCATTGAGTATTTTCTTAATCTCTTTAACCTTGTCTTTATTTCGAGTGGCAAGCACAATCTCTAACATATTATCTCTGGCTACTTTAAATCTCCCAGAATTTCTTTCTCCATCGCTATCAATTCCGTAATACCTTTACTGACAAGCTCCAGCATCTCCAGTAGCTTCTTTTCAGAAAAGGTGGCCTCTTCACCAGTAGCTTGAACTTCCACAAGGTCTCCGCTTCCGGTCATAACCACATTCATATCTACTTCAGCAGCACTGTCTTCCTGAAAAGTTAAATCTAAAAGCATCTTTTCTTTAACAATCCCCACGCTTGTAGCAGCCAGGTAGTCTTTTACTGGAAAGGAAGCAATCTTCTTATCTCTTTTCAACTTTCGTATTGCATCGACCAGAGCAATGAAGCCCCCGGTTATGGCAGCTGTGCGCGTGCCGCCATCAGCCTGCAAGACATCGCAATCGATAATTATTGTCCGTTCTCCAAGTAATTTTAAATCGACAACAGCGCGCAGGGAGCGACCAATGAGCCTCTGAATCTCCTGGGTGCGTCCGGACAACTTGAACCTTTCCCTTTCTGAGCGTGTATCTGTGGCTCTGGGCAACATCGCATATTCACTAGTTACCCATCCAGTACCGGTATCGTGCAGGTGCGGAGGAACTCTGTCCTGTACAGAAGCGCTACAGATTACCTTTGTTCCCCCTGCTTCCACCAGACAAGACCCTTCAGCATACTTCAGATAGTCCCTGGTTATCTTTACTGGACGAATCTTATGGTTCTGCCTTCCATCTTCACGCATTCGTTTCACTCCTTAATTAACTTTAAGTTTTTTAGTAATTTATCCCTTGTAATCTCGTATTCTTCTTTCTGTCTTTTTACTTTCTCCACAACTGGAGGTGGAGCCTTTTTCAGAAACTCTCTGTTTTTCAATTTCTTATTAATTCTGTTCAGTTCAACTTCTATCTTTTCAATTTCTTTACTTAGTCTTTCTGCTTCTCGAGATATGTCAATCATTCCCTTTAAGGGAACATATATCTCTACATCACCAACGACCGCAGTGGCACACTCTTCTGGTTTGTTAATACTTTTATCAATTATAACTTCTTTCGACTTTGTTAAACTCTTTATATAGGGAATGTGTTCATCCAGAAGTGTTTTCTGTTTTCTGTTAGATGGTTTAATCAACACTTCTACCATCTTAGCGTGTGGGATTCTCATTACGCTACGCACATTCCTTACCTGAGAAATTACATCTATGACCAATCCCATCTTCTCTATGGCATCATCATCCCTTTCCTCCCTTCCGGGAAGAGGCCAGGAAGCAACCATTATCGATTCCTCTCTCCCTGCCGGAGAGATGCTATTTAACAGATACCATATTTCTTCTGTAATAAACGGCATTATTGGATGGAGCAACTTTAGAGTTCCCTCAAGCACGTAAATAAGCACAAACTGAGCCACCTCTCGCTCGCTCTCTTTTTGGCCATAGAGTCTCATCTTGGCTAATTCCAGATACCAGTCACAGAACTTACTCCAGATAAATTCATAAAGGAGCCTTGCTGCCCTACTTATATCATATTCCTCAAAGGCAATGGTGACCTCTTCTATCGCCCGATTATACTGGTCCAAAATCCATCTATCGGGTAAAGTGAGCCTTTCTCTGATAGAGTCATTTTGGGTTGGCACACCGGGAGGCAACTTAAATCCTTCCAGATTCATAAGCACCAGCCGCGAGGCATTCCATATTTTGTTAGCAAAATTCCTTCCCGCCCTAAAATTATCATCAGAAAGCTGAACATCCCTTCCCATCACCCCGCCACAAGCCATAGCAAACCTCAGTCCATCAGTTCCATATTTCTCCACAGTTCCCAAGGGGTCAATAACGTTCCCTATAGACTTACTCATCTTCCTTCCCTTGGCGTCTCGCACTATGCCATGAATGTATACATCAGAAAATGGGATGTCGTCCATCAATGTCAGTCCCATCATAACCATTCTGGCCACCCAGAGGTAGAGAATCTCGTATCCTGTAACCAGAACAGAAGTGGGATAGTAGTAGTCAAGGTCATCGATTACCTTCTCACTTTTCGATTTACCGGGAGCCTTGCCTTCTTTTCTTGGCCAGCCGAAAGTAGAAAAGGGCCAGAGAGCTGAGGAGAACCAGGTGTCCAATACATCGGGGTCCTGGATAAGATTGCTATTGCCACACTCCGGACATCTTTCTGGTCTTTCCACCGCTGCAACAGGGGAACAACCCTTCTGGCAGTACCACACGGGAATCCTGTGCCCCCACCAGATCTGACGGCTAATACACCAGTCATGCAATTCTTCAAGCCAGTTCAAATATGGCTTAGTCCAACCCTCAGGAATGAGGCGTACTCTCTTCTTTCTGGAAGCTTCAATTGCTCTTTTTGCCATCTCTCCTGTCTTCAGATACCACTGTTCAGATACCAGTGGTTCCAGAATAGTCTGACAGCGGTAGCAATGACCAATCGAGTAGTTGTAATCCTCAATCTTTTCTAAATACCCTTTCTCCTTTAGTTCTTCTACCAGCTCCTTGCGGCACTCAAACCTGTCCTTCCCTTGATACTTCCCGGAAGCCTCAGTCATCCTGCCCTGCTCATTAATAACCTTTACACTGGGCAGGTTGTGTCTCTGGGCTATCTTAAAATCATCCGGGTCGTGTGCAGGGGTTACCTTCACCGCACCACTACCAAAAGTAGAATCTACAAATCCATCAGCAACAATGGGAATGGGACGGTCCATAACTGGCAATATAACTTCGCTTCCAATTAACTCCTTATATCTCTTATCCTTGGGGTTAACAGCAACTGCTGTATCTCCCAACATAGTTTCCGGTCGTGTGGTAGCTACCATAACAAAAGAGACTTTACTCTTCGAACTTTTGAGGGGGTACTTTATATACCATAACTTACCCCTAACTTCTTCGTGTTCCACTTCGATATCTGAAAGAGCAGTCTGGCACCTGGGACACCAGTTGACAATGTACTCACCCCTGTATATCAATCCCTTTCCATGGAGGTAAACGAAAGCCTCTAAAACAGCCCTTTCACAGACACTATCCATAGTGAACCGGGTGCGCTCCCAGTCACAGGAACAGCCCAGCCTCTTCAACTGTTCAAGAATTGTATCTCCCACTTCGCTGCGCCATTCCCACATCCTTTCCAGGAACTTTTCTCTACCCAATTTCTCCCTGGTCAATCCCTGGGAGAGAAGCTCCTTCTCCAGAACGTTCTGGGTAGCAATTCCTCCATGGTCTGTTCCAGGAAGCCAGAGTGCATTATAACCCTGCATCCGCTTTAGTCTAATTATAACGTCCTGCAAAATATTATTCAAAGCATGCCCCATATGGAGGGAACCAGTAATATTGGGAGGTGGGATAACTATAGTATAGGGCTTCATTTCTGGCCTGGGTTCGCTGTGAAAATATTTCTTCTCCAGCC
>WJOT01000073.1 GCA_009619095.1 Clostridia bacterium | reverse complement strand
GTCTACTCGCCTCGGTCTGGGACTTATGCTTTTCACCATCGGGAACCTGGGCCACAAAGACTCGAAATCCAGCCTCCCGCAAGTTCCTCTCCACCGTCTCCAGGTAGTATTCTGCAATTGTGGGATTAGTAACAATAAGGCTTTTAATCCCTTTTGTGTATTTCTTAAGCCTTTCCCCAATCTCATCCAGGGGGTAACCTATAAGAATATCATAACTCTTCTCACCCAGTCCCACTTTTACTGTCTTCATTTTCTCTTCTTCTCCGATACAAATTTAATAATTTCATCCACAACTTCTTCTATCCCTTTATTAGAAGTATCGATCATCCTGCTACATCTTTTATAAAATCGTTTTCTCTTCTTTAAAAGTTTCTTTATTTCATTTACAGGGTCATCCACATTTAGTAGTGGCCGATAATTCATCTTACTTGTGCGCCTCAGAATCGCATCAGGAGAAGCGGTTAAACATATAATTACCCCGTTTCTTTCCAGCTCTTCCATGTTCTCACTTCTCTGAACCACTCCCCCACCAGTATCTATAACAAAGTTATCCAGCATTGCCACACACTTAACAGCTTTTGTTTCCACATCCCGGAAGTAGGGTTCCCCTTTTCTCTTGAAAATTTTAGGTATCGGCATCCCCGCATCTTTCTCAATTATCTCATCAGTACCAATATATTTCATATTCAACTTCTGGGCTAACTTTTTGCCTATGACCGTCTTGCCAGTGCCCATCATTCCTGTCAAAACAATGTTCATCGATAACCCCAATTTAACTTAAATAATTATAGAGAGATAAATATTGTTTTATTTCCTCAATTACGCGCATTGAGTATACAACTTTTTGAGCAATAAAACAAGCGTAAAAATTACCGCTGTCAAGTATATTTAGAAATGTCCTATTTTTACACAATTAGAAATGTCCTGTTTTTATATTTTTGATATGTGTTAATAAGGATAACTTTTTGGATATCTGCTTATTCTAAATCTACGCCATGGGTGATTCTTTGGAGGAATGTAGGGTTTCTTTTTTATTTCAAATAGCTCCAATTCCTTTGATTTTTCCTGTCTTTTGGGTCTTTGCATTATCTTTTTATATTTCAAACGTTTGCCCTTGTATGTTATAAACATCCTCCCATTTATCCTCTTTTCAACTGCAACCTTCTTTGCATTTACTTTATCCATTATTTGATAAAGATTCTTATCATACACTATTGTAAAATCATTCCTCAGTGTGCACTCTGTCTTCATACATAAAACACAATTAAGATCCATATCCTTTGGCAAAGGCCTATGGAAATCTCCCTTCTCCATTGGGGCCATGCTAAATCTCTTGTTATATATGAGTAAATAGGTCTCCAGAAACTTATTCGCCTCTTCAATGTTCTTAATACCCCTTATCCTCATCTCCTTGATAAACCGGTCCTGGAATGTGTTAAAAAGCCTCTCTATTCTTCCCTTTGCCTGCGGTGAGTGTGCATATATCACCTCTACTCCAAGCTCCTTAACTGCCCTCCCAAACTGGCTTAATGGTACTTCTCCATTTAACTCTTCCTCTATCGTCGGCTTTGCTGTCGATTTATAGGTGGTATGTTTATCAAGATATATGCTATACGGTATTCCATACTTCTTTACATACCTCTTAAAACTGTCCATAGCGGGCACGGTACCTTCGTATTCATAAAACCTGACATATACTGTCCCTGTTGCATCATCTACATACCCCATTAATACACATTCCGGCCTTCTGTCCTCAAACCACTTGTGATGTGAGCCATCTATCTGTATCATCTCTCCAAAATGATACTTCCTCTGTCTCCACATACGATGCTTCCTTCGTCTGTGTGTAACCTGCCAGACACTCTCCTCTATCAGCCAGTTACGTAGGGTCTGTATTCCTATCTTTATCTTATTTATCTCAATGAGCTTTTCTCTTGCTAATGTCGGACCAAAATCTCTGTATCTTTCTCTATATAACTTAATTACCCTTTCTTTTATCTTTTTGGGTAGCGCCCTATTTGAGCCCCTACCTCGTGATTTGTGCATTATCCCCTCGTCTCCCTCTTCTCTTGCCCTCTTCACTATCCTTCTTATTTGCCTATCACTTATTCCTAATATATGTGCAGCATCAATTTGCTTCAACTTCTCTTCCAGTACCCTGTGGATTACATGTAATCGCTTTAATTCTTTTTGACTCATCCTGATAACGTCCTTCTCTGACATAATGCCCTCCTTTCTTAGAGAACATTATATCATCATATCATCCTTACAATAGGACATTTCTAAATGTTTTAAATAGGACATTATCATATGTGGGTTACAGATTTTTTTAAGTGTAGCGTCACAGAGAAAAATAAAAAATAATGCCACTGATTAATTTAACCAGTGGCAATTTAAAATTTTTTAATATTTTTCCTGAGATAAGTTAAAACCGGGCAAGTAGAGACATCCGGTGGGTATTCCCTAAATCGCCATAGGGCACCCAGGCATAGTCTATGCCATATGCTTTCCACTGAAAGCCTAATCCCAGCGACAGTCCAGATAGAACATCTAAATCACTTACGGTGGTAGTCTTAAATCCAATTCTTCCCGCAATCTGAATATCCTTTATCTTCTTATATACGTATTCCGCACCAAAATGAGCGCTCACTGTATAATCCAAGGGAATTTTAATATCCAGCCCCAGGGCTAAATTATCATCCAATAATTTATATGAAGAGCCTAATCTGAAATTCAGGGGGAGGGGATCCCCTTCTTTATCAAACTTCATCTTTGTCCCCAGATTCTGAACTACCAATCCCAGAGACAACTTCCTGCCCCCCAAGGAAAGTTTATCATAAATCACCCCAAAATCAAAAGCAACTGCCATAGCCGATTTGTCGTCAATCTTGCTATTTATTATCTTGATATTTGCTCCCAAAGGAATCTCTTTTACCAGCCGGGCATAGGATAACGTAAATGCAAAGTCATAAGGAGTGTAACTCTCGTTCAGCTCGTTACCATCCTTGTCCACTTTATCAATCTTCCCCGCAGAGAGATACCTCACCGCACCTCCAATTTTTCCTTGCAATACATCGAGCGGCTGGCAATAAGCCACATAGCTAAAGAACATTGATTGAAACCAGACAGCATGCGTAAAAGTTGCTTCCTTTCCCTTAATCTGGTTTAACCCGGCAGGATTCCAGTATATGGCATTGACATCATCGGCTAATCCCACAAATGTTTCTCCCATACCCACAGGCCGGGCACCAGTAGCAAGTTTTAAAAACTGTGCTCCAGTCGTGCCCACAGTTCCCGCAAAAGAGATACCGATTGCCACACACAAGATACCTGTTAACAAAACTAACAATTTAAAAAATCTGTTCATTTTTCCTCCCTATTTCATTCTAATAATTTATTTTACTTCTACCTAATGGTATTATTTAACTATAGTAAACTTACCGATTTTCTTATTTCCCCTATCATTGGTAATAAGATAGATATACACTCCGCTGGCGACTTTCTTACCTTTTTTGTTCCTGATGTTCCACTCATAATCAGGATATTCGTTATTATCCTGCTCCAGGACCAACTCGCCAGCAATGTTATAAATTTTTATCTTGGTTTCCCCGGCAAGCCCGACAAAGGAAATTCCCGAGGCATCGAATAAACCTCCACTGCCCGGCTTGTAGGGGTTAGGATAAACTTTGACATTGTCTAAACCGGGTAAGGAAGCACCCAGTATGTAAAGAGAAAGATGGGAGACATTACCCGAGACCACTCTGTTCCTTTTATTCACCGTCGCTCCCGCAACTGCTTCCCATTTTCCAGTAGTGGGATTATAATAAAATAGACCTAACTGGTCAGCAGTGATATTGTTTTGGACCAGTTCAGCATCAGTATAAGGCAGCGTTATTGTCGTTTCCTTTCCTGAAGCAAAAAGTAAACCACTCGGTGCAAAATCGACTGCTTCTCCTATAGGAGTGATTCCTGCTACCCTGGGAAGATTATTAACGCTACTAATGGTAAGCCCTGCGATGCCTACGAAAGCATCGGCAGGAATCGATATCTTAGCTCCTTTTATTGGGGAGGTGGAAACATCTATCTCCACAGAAGTGCCACTTGTTCCATAAACAACCTGGTAAGCCTCTGGGGTCAGTGTTGCCCCTGAAGGTAGAGGTAGGAAAGCATAGCGATTAGCATAGATCCGTTCCCTTGTTGTCACATCGTCTTGAGCGAAAACTAAAATTGCGTTCCCCTGATGGTCAAATCCGATTTCCGGTTGCATTGCATCCTGGTTAATTCCTGTATCAATAGGATACCCTCCATTCATTACTGACCAGTCTGTTCCATCATACTTAGCGGCATAGATACGGTAGTTTGTTCCGTCATCTTGTTCAAATACCACAATAGCATTGTCCCCGGCATCAAACCCAATCGAAGGACGATTAGCATGCTGCGAAATTCCAGTATCAATCGGCTCACCCGGTGTAGTAGTAGTATCCACAAACACCTGCCAGCCATTAGATGTCCATATTTTCCAATTTGTGCCATCCCATCTTCCAGCATAAATGCGGTCATTACTTCCGTCACTTTGTACAAAGGCAACAATAGCATTGTCCTGAGAATCGAAAGAAATTGATGGACTGGGATAGTTCGTTCCCAATCCCATTCCCAAATCTATGGGTTGAGCAGGTGTTGTATCGGTGTCCACAAACACTTGCCAGCCATTGGAAGTCCAGATTCTCCAGTCTGTGCCATCCCATCTCCGGGCATATGGCTGGTCATATTGGTCAAAGACAAGGATAGCGTTATTATTGGAATCAAAGGCGATACTGCTATGAAAGGCACTTATATTTATTCCCGCATCGACATATTCCAAAGGCGTGGTAGTGGTATCCACGAAGACCTGCCAGCCATCAGTGGTCCAGGCTTCCCAGTTTGAGCCCTCTAATCGCACCGCAAAAAGGCGGAATTTTAGGCTGTCAAGGTCATATTTCGGGTAGATAATATAAGCAGCATTCTTTGGATAATCAAAGGAAATTATCGGGTGGGAAACTGTTTGATCAATTCCCGGGTCAATGGATTCACCAGGAGTGGTGGTAGTATCTACAAAAGTCTGCCAGCCACTTGGGGTCCACAATTTCCATTCTGTTCCATCCCACTTTCTGGCGAATAATCGCTTATTTGTAGCAGTATCCTGGGGAAAGACGACAATTGCATTTCCTTGAGAATCAAAACTTAGATACGGACGATAAACAGCTTGAGCATTTCCATTGTCAATCGGGTTTCCATTATTCATTAGTGACCAGGAGCTGCCATTCCAGTACCTTGCATAAAGCCGCTTCACTGCTCCCTCAGTTTGCTGAAAGATAGCAATGGCATTACCCTGACCATCAAAAGCCACATCAGGAGTTTTAGCACGTTCATCGGCACCAGTATCAATCGGGCTGCCACTATTCATAATTCCTTGCCAGCCGGCTAATAGGCTTCCTGCACTAAAAATAATTAAAGCGGCAGTGAGTGTTAGCACTTTTTTCATAATCTTTACCTCCTTTTGGGTACATCATCGTAGGATTTTTGGGTACATCATCGTAGGACTTTTGGGTGGAACAAAAATACCAAGTAAGTTTACTAAATGGATTCAATTCTGTCAAGAACTTTTTTTTGTAGCGTTGCATTAAGTGTTGCTGTTTCTTTGGGAAAACCGAGCCCAATCGAGCCCTGTAATATCGACTTCTGCCATTTCAACCGGGCTCTTTTTGTTCTTGCTTTTATTTTGTTTTCTACAATCGCTGTAAGGCTTGAATCTTTGACACATTACCAGGAGATTCAAATAACCCCTGGCAGTAACAACGTCCCTGAAACCCTCGCTGATTTTTTAACATAGAGATTATAGTCAGTCTTTAATCTCTCGATAACAGGCAACACTTTTTCAGGACTTTTTCTGGCAACACCTCTTAACCCTTCGCTTGAGGTTCGTCTAACGTTAGGGTCTCTGTCATCAGCCCAATGTATCATTTCTTGAATTACTTCATTTGGTTTCTTTTTGCTGATTTCAACCAAAGCGGTTGCTGCAACTTCCCTCATCTTCCAATCGTCACTTTCCGCCATTTTCTTAATTCTGGAGAAAACAGTTTTTGGATTCGACTCTCCCTTTTTGACGATATCTTTTACTTCAGATACTTTCGTAACCATATACAAACCTCTTTTACTCTAGGTGAATTCATAAAATTTTCGATGTGGGTTGGCAAAGGCGGAAGCTTTAAGGTTGCGTTCTGTAAATTGTGCAGGTTTCGGTAGTGCCAAATAGACTCTATATTCCATGGGCTAAGACCAGTGCATAAACTTCACTAACTCCTGCCCTCTTTAACGTTTTGGCACATTCATCCAGGGTTGCGCCTGTAGTTGCCAGGTCGTCTAATAGTAGAACTGTCTTTCCTGCAATTGTGGCGACGTCTTCTTTGACTGATTCTGAGATTTCAAAGGCGCCGGAAAGGTTCTCAAACCTCTCCTTCTTGTTCAGTTCAAACTGGGGCTTGGTTTTCTTTCTTCTTTCCACTAAATTGGTCAATATTGGTTTATTTACCGCTTCTCCCAAAATCCGAGCTAAAAGTTCTGCCTGGTTGTAACCCCTCTTCTTCTGCCTGGCCTTCTCCAGTGGTATGGGAATAATATAATCGAATTTTTCTTCTTCCAGGTACTCCTCCACAAAATCGACCATGAGTTTCCCCAATGGATTGGCCAAATATTTCTTCTCTTTATATTTAAATTGATGTATCAACTTCCTCAACACCCCATCATATACTGCTACTGACCATATCTCTTCTAAGGATAGCCTTATGTCAATTGGTCTGTTTAAATAGATAATCCTGCTCCAGCAATCTCCACAGACACGGTCTTTATTATCGGCTGTGAGCAACCTTCTGCAGTTGATACACTGAAGGGGAAAGAAAAAATTAAAAAGAAGTTCCCAGAAAGTAGCCAAAAATCTCTCCTGTTTTCTCAAATGTCATTTTTTCTGATTCCATTTTTCCAAATATTATCTTTTTATTTTATTTTTTTCAAGAGTTTTTCTCTTCACCTCTATAAAAAAGACCGCTAATACCATAATTAATTAGCGGTCTTTTCGTAGATTAAGCAGTTCCCGGAATCTTGAATTTCAGGAGTTCGTTTTAGCCAGTTCTCCCCTGGCTATCTTCCCTGTCTTTGTCTTGGGAAGACTCTCCCTGAACTCAACTTCCTTGGGAACTTTGTAGTCTGCCATTTTCTCACGACAGTAATCGATTATCTCCTTATCCGTAGCTTCCATTCCTTCTTTCAGGGCGACAACTGCTCTTATTCTCTCACCTCTTTTTGGGTCAGGAGCACTCACTACTGCCACTTCTTTTATCTTGGGATGGTGGTGAAGAACGTCCTCAACCTCGGAAACATAAACCATCAATCCTCCCACATTTATCCTGTCCTGTGTTCGTCCCACAATGTAGATGTAACCTTCTTCATCTCTCCTGGCCAAATCGCCTGTGTGTAGCCAGCCATCCTTGATTATCTCCTCAGTGGCTTCAGGGTCATTGTGATACCCTTTCATTACGTGTGAACCGCGAGTAACTATCTCACCAACCTCTCCCACGGGAACTTCATCGCCGTCCTCATCGACTATCTTCACTTCCTTACCCGGTAATGGCTTGCCAATGTTTCCCAAGGGAGCATTGCTGTCGGGTGACTCAAGGGTGAGTAGAGGAGAGGTCTCAGTTAACCCATAACCCTGGAGACATCGTCTTAATCCCATTTTTTCTCCAAATTCTTTAACCAGTCCGGGTGTAGAATATGCCCCCATAAGGGCGACGCCTCTTAAGCTGGACAAGTCGTACTTATCAAATTGATTCAACTGTATCAATGCATTGGCCATTGGCGGTACGAAATGGAGAATAGTCACACGATTCTTCTCTACATTCTCCAGCCATTTCCTGGGATTGAAAGCTCCCAAAATTGAAGTGGCAATCCCCTTCACAATCGTTTGATTGAAAAGAATAGGTCCACTTATATGGGAAGCAGGTAATGAGAGCATATAGATATCGTCCTCATTAGTCTTCCATATAGCGTGCAGATCTTTAGGGAACCAGTCCAGGTTGGCAAAAGTTACCATTACCCCCTTTGGCTTAGCAGTAGTTCCTGAAGTGTAGAGATAAAGAGCTGTATCTCCATCCTCAACTTCCACAGGAATAACCCGAGAAGAAGCTCTATTTTTCATCTCGTTAAAAGATATACAACCTTCTTTCACTTCTTCTCCCACCACTATGATGCTCTTTATACTGGGAATTTCCCCTCTCATTGAGAGAAACATATCCTGAAACTGGCTAGTGGTAATAACTACCACTGGTTTAGCGTCACCAAAAATTAACTTCACTTCCTCTCCCTTTAGCCGGACATCGAGTGGAGCATGAATAGCTCCAACTTTCAGGATAGCATAATAACTTAAAGCAATCTCCATTGCATCGGGCAGAAAAGTGACCACACAGTCACCTTTCCTCACACCCTCCCCAATTAGACCTGCAGAGAGATTATTCACCAGACGGCCGAGCC
>WJOT01000097.1 GCA_009619095.1 Clostridia bacterium | reverse complement strand
GAAAGCAGTGGAACGTGCTTTAGAGATGGTAGAAGAGGGTGCGGACATTATCGATATTGGTGGAGAATCGAGTCGTCCCGGGGCAAATTCAGTAGAAGAAAAGGAAGAATTGGAGAGGGTGATTCCAGTGATAAAGAAGCTCTCATCCAGAATTAGGGTGCCTATCTCCATCGATACTTATAAATCAGGGGTGGCAAAAAAGGCTATCGATGTGGGAGCAAGTATAGTCAACGATATTTCCGCGTTACGTATGGACGAAAAGATGGCTAAAGTAATAGAAAGTAGTGGAGTTCCTGTTTGCCTGATGCATATGCAGGGTACTCCGCGGAACATGCAGAGGAATCCCAGATACAAGGATGTGGTAAGCGAGATATTCGCTTTCTTGAGAGAAAGGATAGATTTTTGTGAACAGGCAGGCATTGACATTGAAAAGACTATCGTGGATCCAGGAATTGGATTTGGCAAGACCGTCCTGCATAATCTGGAAATTTTAAAGAAGCTCGACCAGTTCAAATCCCTGGGCAGACCGATTATGATTGGGGTTTCCAGAAAATCCCTTATAGGGAAAGTCCTGCAGTTAGAGCCTGAGGAGAGATTGGAGGGTTCTCTTGCTTCAGCGATATGGTGTATGACCAAGGGAGCAAGTATTCTCAGAGTTCATGACGTTAGAGAGACAAAGAGGGCAATAAAGATGGTTGAGGCAATCGCCCAAGCTTAAATAAGAAACCATTGTGGAAGGGGTAACAGTCGTGTAGGGGCGACCCGCAGTTTACCCCGATATATCGGGGTGGTCGCCCGATGCACAGGCGGATTCATCCATCCCCTGAGACCCTGATTTTTGCAGGGGCTGGATTCACGAAAGGAGAAGGACATGGCAGGAGATATCGAGGTTAGAGAAGTAAAAACTAAGAAGGAGTTGATGGATTTTATAAAATTTCCCTGGAAGGTTTATCAGAATGACCCTTACTGGGTGCCACCATTAATCAAGGATGTAAAACTTATTTTAAGTGAAAAGAACCCTTTCTGGCAACATGCGGAAAAGGAGCTTTTCCTTGCCAGAAGAGATGGCAAATTAGTGGGGAGGATTTCCGCCATAATTGACCATAATTATATAAATTTTCAGAAGGAAAAAATGGGGTTTTTTGGGTTCTTCGAGTCCCTGGAAGATTACGCAGTTACCGAAAATTTGTTTAACAGGGCAAGGGAATGGCTAAAAGGGAAAGGAATGGAAAAGATGGCTGGTCCGATGAACCCTTCTACTAACGATGAAGTGGGTGTTCTTATAGAAGGATTTGACTCCAGCCCTTACATTTTGATGACTTACAATCCAAAGTACTATATCGATTTTATGGAAAGATATGGTTTAGTTAAAGGGATGGATTTCTTTGCCTATTTGATAGAGGTAGATAAGGCTCCCTTAGAAAGATTGGAAAAAGTGGCAAAGAAAATAAGAGAGAAAAATCCGGATGTTAAAATTCGACAAATTAATCTAAAAGACTGGAAAAACGAGTTAGAGAGTGTCCGTAGAATCTATAATAATGCCTGGGAAAAAAACTGGGGATTCGTTCCCTGGACAAAGGAGGAGTTCTACACTGAGGCTATGAAGCTAAAGCCTTTTCTCGTGCCCGGGACAATTCCCATGGCTGAAGTAGATGGTAAGCCAGTAGGAATGTTAATTACGGTTCCTAACTATAATGAGGTTACTAAAAGGATGAACGGGAAGTTGAATCCCTGGACTATTCTGAAATTCCTATGGTACAGGAAGAAGATTACTACTCAGCGCTTACCAATTATGGGGGTAGTAAAAGAGTATCAGAAGAGAGGAATTGAGACCCTCCTTATATTGGAAGGATTGAAAGGTTGCCGAAGGGGAGGTTATAAATATTGTGAGTCTTCATGGGTGCTGGAAGATAACATCTTAACCCAGCGAGCAGCCGAAATGATGGGTGGTAAATTATACAAGAAGTACAGGGCATATCAGACCAATATTTGAAAGCATTAAGATTTAGAAGACTTAATCCGATATTTTGAATTACTTCTATACCATTTTACTGTTCTTTCCATAGCCTCATCCAGAGAGACTCTTGGTCGGTAGCCAAGTTTAGTCCTCGCCTTCTCTATACTGAAATGGTAATCCTTACCCGCAATGGCTATTCTGTAGCGAGTTATTATAGGTGGCTTCTTTGACCTGAACAATTTTAAGATTGCCTCACAGACCGCCCCGGCAGAATAGGCTAAACAGTAAGGAGCGGAAAATAAGGGTCGTCCCACGCCGAGCTTCTCGGCAATCTTGTCAAAGTACTCCTTCCAGGTGATTTTCAGCCCATCAGTGATAATGAATATCTCTCCCACTGTATCTTTCCTGCTTCCAGCAAGTAGAATGGCATCTACGAGATTTTCAACATATGTGGGACAGGTTAATGGTCTTCCTCTATTAATATAAACCATTTGCCTTTTCTCTAAAAGCTCTGCCATTTTTACAAAAGTTACTCGATCTCTTGGTCCAAAAACATTACCCGGCCTGATAATCAATGTAGGTAGGCCTGTTTCTCTATGGAATCTATTTACCAGATCCTCTGCTTCCTTTTTGGTTATACAGTAAGGAAAGATGGTAGCTGTCTTCGGGGAATCCTCTGTAGCATTGTGGAAGCCCCCAAAACCATGAACCGCAGCAGAACTGATAAAAATAAACCGTTTGACTCCAGAGTTGAGTGAGCTTTCCAGAAGGTTCTTAGTACCTTCTACATTTACTTTTCTAAATAATTCTATTGGTCCCCAGTCGGATGCCAATCCTGCTACATGGTATACTATATCTACTCCCTGGGTAGCTTTATCTAATATAACTCTATTTGATAAATCTCCAAAGAACAATTTTACTTTTAACCCTTCAAGGAAAGATAAATCACTGGTCTTCCTCACCAAGCCCGATACTTCTTGACCCTCGGTGATTAGACGTGTTGCCAGATTGCTTCCAATAAAACCATTTATTCCAGTAATAAAAGCTCTCATATCAGAAAAAGGTGACAGGTACTTTTTTCTCTGCCGTCATAAATATTGTACCTGTTACTTTTTTTGCACTCACCTCTTTTACAGGATAGTTACGAATAGGTCCGTGAAGACTCCTATACAGGAATGGATTATTAAGGGATACAGTATAGACCGGGTTCGCAAAGCAAGGTAGCCCAATACTATTCCCAGAACTATTGACCCTAAGAATTCCGACTCTGGCTTATTAAAATGCAAGAGAGCAGAGGGAATAACTTGCAGTAAAATTGCATAGGCATCACCAAATTTTTCCCTCAATCCAAATAGCATGTATCCTCTAAAGAAAAACTCCCAGCCCACATAATATAGCAAAACATAAGAAAATTCATACAATAAGAAGACCGAAGCGTTATCCTGGACCAGTTTTGATAGTGGGTATTCTGCACGAACCTGGGGCATATGTGAGGCCAGAATTATTATGGGAGTTACAATAAGAGGAATAGTTATAATAATAAAGCGTAAGCCATATCTTTTATCTCCCAGGGTCAGTCCGTAATTTTTAAGTTTCTCCTTGAAAACCAATTTTATGATTATTAAAGGAAAGAGAAAAAACAGAACGAGTGTAGTTAGAAATTGGTAAACATAACGATATATGTCGAAATAGTACAAACTAGAAAGATGAGAAAAATATCGCGCAAATGCCTCGTCCATCCCATGGTAGATGTACACTAATAAAATCACAGGGACAGAAAGGAGCAGAATTTTTATTTTCCAATCCCCTTCTTTTAAGGTTTCGATGAATCTCAATCTTCCTCCCTTATTAAGCAGATTTTGTCTCGGGCAAAATTACCTGAATAGCCTGAGGACAGATTTCGAACTTTTGAGGGAGAGTGCCCATAATTTCTCCATCAACCTGTATCCACACTTCCTTGGGAGCATTGATCTCTATCTTCTTTGCCTTAGTATATTCCACATCCTTAAAATAAATATGGCGTCCTCTCAAAACGCCCAAAACATGACGAAGAACATCTCTTCTTCTACCTGTACTCCTTCCAGGTGATTTTCAGCCCATCAGTGATAATGAATGTCTCTCCCACTGTATCTTTCCTGCTTCCAGCAAGTAGAATGGCATCTACGAGATTTTCAACATATGTGGGACAGGTTAATGGTCTTCCTCTATTAATATAAACCATTTGCCTTTTCTCTAAAAGCTCTGCCATTTTTACAAAAGTTACTCGATCTCTTGGTCCAAAAACATTACCCGGCCTGATAATCAATGTAGGTAGGCCTGTTTCTCTATGGAATCTATTTACCAGATCCTCTGCTTCCTTTTTGGTTATACAGTAAGGAAAGATGGTAGCTGTCTTCGGGGAATCCTCTGTAGCATTGTGGAAGCCCCCAAAACCATGAACCGCAGCAGAACTGATAAAAATAAACCGTTTGACTCCAGAGTTGAGTGAGCTTTCCAGAAGGTTCTTAGTACCTTCTACATTTACTTTTCTAAATAATTCTATTGGTCCCCAGTCGGATGCCAATCCTGCTACATGGTATACTATATCTACTCCCTGGGTAGCTTTATCTAATATAACTCTATTTGATAAATCTCCAAAGAACAATTTTACTTTTAACCCTTCAAGGAAAGATAAATCACTGGTCTTCCTCACCAAGCCCGATACTTCTTGACCCTCGGTGATTAGACGTGTTGCCAGATTGCTTCCAATAAAACCATTTATTCCAGTAATAAAAGCTCTCATATCAGAAAAAGGTGACAGGTACTTTTTTCTCTGCCGTCATAAATATTGTACCTGTTACTTTTTTTGCACTCACCTCTTTTACAGGATAGTTACGAATAGGTCCGTGAAGACTCCTATACAGGAATGGATTATTAAGGGATACAGTATAGACCGGGTTCGCAAAGCAAGGTAGCCCAATACTATTCCCAGAACTATTGACCCTAAGAATTCCGACTCTGGCTTATTAAAATGCAAGAGAGCAGAGGGAATAACTTGCAGTAAAATTGCATAGGCATCACCAAATTTTTCCCTCAATCCAAATAGCATGTATCCTCTAAAGAAAAACTCCCAGCCCACATAATATAGCAAAACATAAGAAAATTCATACAATAAGAAGACCGAAGCGTTATCCTGGACCAGTTTTGATAGTGGGTATTCTGCACGAACCTGGGGCATATGTGAGGCCAGAATTATTATGGGAGTTACAATAAGAGGAATAGTTATAATAATAAAGCGTAAGCCATATCTTTTATCTCCCAGGGTCAGTCCGTAATTTTTAAGTTTCTCCTTGAAAACCAATTTTATGATTATTAAAGGAAAGAGAAAAAACAGAACGAGTGTAGTTAGAAATTGGTAAACATAACGATATATGTCGAAATAGTACAAACTAGAAAGATGAGAAAAATATCGCGCAAATGCCTCGTCCATCCCATGGTAGATGTACACTAATAAAATCACAGGGACAGAAAGGAGCAGAATTTTTATTTTCCAATCCCCTTCTTTTAAGGTTTCGATGAATCTCAATCTTCCTCCCTTATTAAGCAGATTTTGTCTCGGGCAAAATTACCTGAATAGCCTGAGGACAGATTTCGAACTTTTGAGGGAGAGTGCCCATAATTTCTCCATCAACCTGTATCCACACTTCCTTGGGAGCATTGATCTCTATCTTCTTTGCCTTAGTATATTCCACATCCTTAAAATAAATATGGCGTCCTCTCAAAACGCCCAAAACATGACGAAGAACATCTCTTCTTCTACCTTTTTTAAATATAATAACGTCCAGATAGCCATCGGCCATGTCGGCTTCAGGAGCAATTATGGAAGATACACCGTAGAAACTTCCGTTGGAGATGATGGCCTCAAAGCCTCGACAGGAAGAGCCATCCAGTTTAATAGAAAGTTCAATTCTCTGGTGCTTAATCAACACACCCACACCTGATACTAAATGAGCAGGAATCCCTCCCAAGGTTCTTACCAGGTTAGGATTCAGTGATTTAATTACCGAAGCCTCGTATCCTATTCCGGCCATAGAAACAAAGTAGCGGAGAGAATTGCCAGTTCCCACTTTCCCCAGGTCAATTTTCCTTGCATATTTCTTAAGAACAATTTCACAAGCCCGGATAGGGTCAAGAGGAATACCTGCAGAAAGCGCATAAATATTACTTGTGCCGCAAGGGATAAATCCTATAGGAAGGGAGTTGTTGGAAGATACCACTCCATTAATTACCTCATTTAAAGTCCCATCGCCTCCACAGACCACAATCAGGTCATACTCTTCACCGCTTACTTTCTGAGCTTCCTGAAATGCACTATTTTTCTCTTTGGTTATAGCTAAACTAAGCAGATTATCCCTTCCCAGAATTTCTCTAATTCTGGGCAGATAAGTTTCTACTTTCTTGCCGCCAGATAAAGGATTTACAATTAATTTCATTCTCATAATAGCAAATTTCCTTACTTTGACAAAAGTATATCAAAATGCTATCACTCGGTCAAGGCAAAACTATTCTAAATGAGTTTCTTAAAAACTATTATTTTTCTGCGTATTGCTGTTTTTTCCCTTGCGTTTTTCGAGAATTCGTAGTAATCTTAAATATGGGGATTTCCATGCCTTTCGCAGAAAGCCAAGCGGTAAGTAGGCAGAGCTTGATACAAAAATGAAAAACACAAAGATTTATTTATTATTATTTTTATTTCTGGTCATGGTTGCAAAATTGAGCTGGGCTTATCCTAATCTCGGATTGGATAGTTCTGATATCCATTTCAGTAACAACTACCCTGACTTAAATGAGGGAACAACTATCTGGGCAACTATACATAATAGTAGTGATGCTTATTCTAATCCAGTATTTGCTCAAAGCATAGAACCTTTTAAATCATATTATTATGAACATTATAATCAGTGGCTTGCTCAGTCATTTTACTATGAGGAGGATGTAAATTTAACAGGAGTGAGTCTCTGTATAAGAGATTTAGGTGATGAGGATGAGTTGACTGTAAGGATAGAAACAAACCTTTCTACAAATGTACCAAGTGGAATGCTGGTTGTTGTAGGAGCTTCAACAACAGTGAATAGTGGTGGTTCTTTTGAATGGGTGGATTTTATGTTTTCTACCTCTACCTTAATTTCTTTATCGGCAAATACTACCTACTGGATAGTAGCACAAAATTATACTGTGGATTATGCTACCCATGCATATGGCTGGTTATATGCAGATCCTCCGGAATATCCTAATGGTAATATTGCTTACAAAATTGATCAAGGAGATTGGGAACCAAAAGCGTCAGTTGATATGTTATTTAAAGCGTATCGCTCCACAAGAACTGTGGTTAGATTCTATGACGGAGACCCGGATTCTGATGGCACATTGATTGGTACAGATGAAATATCTCCAGTTCCTGATGAAGGACATAGGGTTGCTTACTGTACATGGAAGTCCACTCCACCCGGATATCGTGACATTTATGTTTATGTAAATCAATATAATGTCATTGTTGAAACTGATACAGCTAACAATAAAGCTTATAAAACAATTGCTGTAGATTTTCCCAGAGTTGTAAGTGCTGAAACAATTGATGACGACCTTGATGGCTATATAGATGCTTATCATATTGTTTTCAATGAAGCAATAAATGATTCTACATTAGTTCAAACTTCCACTTGTGGTTTTGTTGTAGCAGGTTATAGTGGCTTAAAAGTGCTTACAACCTTAACCAGTCATTTTGATGTAGTAAATGATACAGATATTTACCTTTGCTTTACTGAAAGTGGAGACCCTGATACCGGACTCCTTCCCGAAATTACTTACAGCAGCACCACTGGAAAATTGACGGACCTCAACGATGGCAATCCTTTGCTTGATATTGGTTTTTCGGACATAATCAAGACCGATGGCACGTCCCCGGCAATTTATTCTCTCCTTTCCTCTCCACAGAATGGTGCTCTGGGTATCCCCATTGATACCTCAATTAAGATTGTTTTTGCTGAAGAGATGAAAGTCTACACTACCACCAGCGCCATCAAGGTAGAAGCAATTGTAAATAAAGATGGGGAATTCATACCTCCTGAGGTAGTTCCATGGAGTTTTTCATCCTCTTACGACGCAAATACCTATCGACATAAATTCATTTTTAAACCGGTTCGTCCTCTAAAAAATAATTATACATATGTGGTTACTGTTGATACAACCGCAACAGATACCGTTGGTGAGCATTTTGGCGGGTTTGAATTTAGTTTTACCACCATTTCAAATTACAAGGAGTCGAATACCTTTGTATCAGACAACAGTAAAATGAAAATAATTTTAGATGCCAGAACATTGAAAGAGGATTTCTTTGTGGAGGTGAGCACCTCTCCTCTTATTGACTCTCCCAGGAAAACCAATATAATTGATGCCAATAGTAAACTTGATAATGATGATGACCCATTTTCCTTTACTCTGGAACCCACTGTGGTAGAGATAGAAGCTTTCGATGCTAATGGGAATCCGATAACTGACACTTTTGAAATTCCAGCAACTATAAATTTATCTTATGAAGATAGCAACTCTGAAAATGGAATTGTTGATGGAACATCGCCTCCATTAAGAGAAGAGACATTAAAAGTATACTGGCTGAACGAGTCACATAGTCTCTGGGTGAAATTATCAGGTTCAAAAGTTGATAGTGGGTCCAACCGCGTTTCAGCTGATACGTTCCACTTTAGCGTTTTTAGCGTTCATGGGGTTGGAGCGACTGATTTGAGCAATGCCTATGCTTATCCTGTTCCATTTATCCCCAGCCGGGGAGATACGGATATTACCTTTACCAACATTTCTCCTTTATGCACGATTAAAATATATACCCTGAATGGTGAACTTGTTAGAACTATTGAACATACAAGTGGCGCAACCAGTTATTCCTGGGACGTTACCAATGATAGGGGAGATAGGCTGGGGAGTGGAGTTTACCTTTACTTAATTAAGGATGCTAAAAATAAGAAAAAAGGAAAGTTAATAATAATTCGATAAGATGATGAAAAAATACATATATAAATTAATTATCTTTATCTTATTGTCCATTGGCTTTTCCCTACCGGCATGTTTTGCTAAGGGTCGTGGAACCACTGGAGCAAATTTCTTAAAGATAGGTGTGGGAGCCAGACCTCTGGGAATGGGGGGTGCTTTTGTTGCTGTAGCAGATGATGCTAATACTATTTGGTGGAACCCCGCTGGAGTTGCTACTACAAAGCATAAAGAGATGACCCTAATGCATAATGAAATGGGTGAAGATATACGCTATCAATTTTTAGCTTATAACCAGCCGGTAGGAAAACTGAGAGGAGGATTGGGAGGAAGCATATCCTATTTAAGTGTGAGCAATATTCAAGGGTATAGCCCCGGGGGGACAAAAACCAAAAAGTTAAGGACGTATGATTTAGGGATTAGTTTATGTTATGGTTTAAGAATTCTTCCTTCTGTTTCCGGGGGCATCAATTTTAAATTTATTAACGAAAAACTGGCTCATAAAAAAGATTCCACCTATGCATTTGACATAGGAGGATTATGGAAGACGCCTCTTTCTGGTTTACAATTGGGATTTAATATTCAAAATCTGGGAGGAGGACTTAAGTTTATCCAGGAGAGGTCATCCCTTCCTTTAAACGGTAAACTCGGGTGCGCTTATGAATTTAAGTTCTTTAACGCTCAATCAATCGTTGCAGTGGATGTTAACATACCCGTTGATTACAGTGTTTTTGTAAATGGTGGAGTTGAATGCAAAATATATAATTTAATTGCTTTGCGTGCAGGATTCAAATCAAAGGATGATTTATCCAGTGGACTCCGTTTAGGGATAGGAATCGGAGGAAAAAATTTGGTAATTGACTATTCCTGGTTATCCAGGGGAGATTTTGAAGATAGCCACCGTGTGAGTGCTACTTTGCGGTTTGGCAGAGAGTATGAAGAAAGTATGATTGAAAAAGATATTAAAGAACATTTTGAGCGAGGGAAGAAATATTTCTATAATGGACAAATACTTAAGGCACACAGGGAGTTTAAAAACATTCTTTTAGTTAGTCCGGGGCATAAAGGTGCTCGTGATTTTATGAGTCGCATCGAAGTCAGTGTAGAGGAAGTGGAAGTGGCAAAGGATATTGCTAACTTCTTTAGCCTGGGAGAAAAGTATTACAAAAAAGGTGATTTAATTTCTGCGCGGGCAATGTTTGAGGATATTATTGCTCTTAATCCTGACCATCAAGGAGCTAAGGATTACATCAATAGAATTGAGCAGAGGTTCGATGAAGTCGTTGATTCCATTTTTGCAAGAGGAGTCTCGTATTATGAACAGGCGAATTACGTTAAAGCTCTTGTGGAAATGGAAAAGGTCTTAGCCCTTAACCCGAATCACCAGGAAGTAAAAGAATATGTTACTCTCATTGAGAATAAACAGAGGGAACTTGAGAAAATCAAATTAGCATTGAAGAAAAAACAGGAAGAAAAAAGAAGAAACAGGAAAATCTCCACATACCTTAAAAAAGGATTGACTTATTACCAAAGGAAACAATGGACAAAAGCGATTAAATCATTTAATGAGGTATTAGTTCTTACCCCTGACCATAAAGTAGCATTGGAGCATACTGTTATTTGTTACTATGAACAAGGACTTATCCTTTATGGCGAAGACAAATTGCTGGAAGCACTGCATACGTTTAACAATGTGCTCAGGTTGAATCCAGAACATGAACAGGCTCAAGAACAGATTCTTAGAATCAATGAGGAGTGTAAAGAGAAAGCCGAAGAGTACAATCGAAAAGGGCTGGTAGAATATACCAGAGGAAATTTGAAGGAAGCGATAGAAGCCTGGGAGAATGCACTTCTTTTCAATCCTGACCTTGAGACAGCTCAAAGGAATCTGGAAAGAGCCCGAAAGGAAATAAAGAAATGAACCCCGCCCCTCAAAATTGGTTTTGTGTTTATTTATTGAGAAGTAAGAAAAACGGGAGAATTTATATAGTTAGACTTCGAAATATACTTAGTCAAGGAGGGGCGGGGTGAAATTAAGAACAAAGTTTTCTTTGTTAAACAGTTTTTTAATCATTGCTGTCATTTTGGGAGTAAGTATTTTTCTTTTTATTGCTGAAAAGCGGCTTCTGATTCAAGAAATGGAAAAAAACCAAACGAATATTATTAAAGGATTGGCTCAAGTGGGCAAGGAATCTCTCATCACCAATGATGAAATACTGCTCATAAACTATGTAAACCTTGTAGAGAGAACCAGAGGAGTAATGTACGCAATGGTGACCGCTCCTCAGGGCAAAATTCTTGCCCATACTGATGTTAACCTTTTAGGAACTATTGCCAATGATACTATTGCAATAAAAGCCCGTTCATCAAATGAACTTGTTACTCAATCGTATGTTGATAAGGGAAAACAAAACATAGTAGACATTGCTTTACCTATTTTTATTAACCAGAACAAAACGGGGATTGCTCGCATTGGGTTTTCTCGGGATAGTTTACACGAAATAGTAGAGGAAACCTTAAGAGAAACCCGTAGAAGAATTTTTGGTGTAGCAATAGTAGTTTTAATCATCGGTTTTATTGGTGCCATAATTCTTGCTCAGATGATGACCAGACCAATTAAACAGATGGCAAAAGGAGCAGAATTAATCGGTCAGGGAAAACTTGATACTACAATTGTAGTCAAAAGCAATGATGAACTTGAAAGTTTAGCCAGAGACCTTAACAAGATGTCCAGCCAGCTAAAGGAAATTGACCAAATGAAAAGCGACTTCCTTGCCAGCGTTACTCATGAGTTAAAATCACCATTAACTTCACTAATTATGTATGTTGACCTTTTTTTGCAAGGGGCAGCGGGTAAGTTAAACGAGAAAGCAGAAAAGTTCTTGAAAATTATGGAAAGGAGTAGCAAACGCCTTTCCCGATTTATTGATGACCTGTTAGATATGGCAAAGATTGAACGGGGTAAGATGGAGATAAAAAAAGAGTCTTTAGAAATTCTTCCCATAGTTTCAGAAATAGCAGAGCTTATAAAACCTCAGGCTGATGAAAAAGATATTGAAATAGCAATGAATATTCCAGACAACTTGCCTTTAGTCTTTGTTGACGGGGATAGAACCCGGCAGATTATCACCAATCTTCTCAGCAATTCGGTAAAGTTTACTCCGGAAAAAGGAAAGATATCGATCAAAATCCAGGATGAAAAAGAGTGCCTTCAACTCAGTCTTAGCGATACAGGAATAGGTATTCCGCCGGAGCAGATAGGGAAGATTTTCGATAAATTTGAACAAGTTAAAGAAATAAGAGAAAGAGTAAAAGGACCAAGAGGGACTGGTTTAGGTTTGGCGATTGTGAAATCCCTTGTTGAGGCTCAGGGAGGAAAAATCTGGGTAGAATCAGAGGTGGACAAAGGTTCAACTTTTTATTTTACCCTGCCAAAACAAACAACGTAACACCCCCACACCAATTATTATGTTTTATGTATATGTGATAAAAAGTAAAAAGGACGGTTGTTTTTATATCGGTTCGACTAATGATTTAAGGCGAAGAACAAAAGAACATAATGCAGGACAAGTTTTCGCTACAAAGTCAAGAAGACCGTTTGAGTTGGTTTATTATGAGGCTTATAAATTCCCACCACCAATGTATTGGTGTGGGGATAAATCAGAAAAAGACGCTAGGAAAAGAGAAAAAAATTTGAAATTAAGATCTCGTGCTTTTACCCAATTAAAAAAGCGTATCCAGAAAAGTTTGTTATAGTAATTGGGAGGGTTTACCCCCACACCAACTGTTACAGTAAACTCCTACATCTATAATTGATGTGGGTGGTTTATCTCTCTACCAATTGTTATAATAAACTCCTAAATCCACAGTTGGTGTGGGGGTGTGATGGCGGGTGAACGGGTTTTAGTTGTCGATGATGACCCTAATATTAGAGAAGCCTGTGTAGAATATTTGAAGATGAATAAATACAATGTGGGTGAAAGTAAAAGTGGAGAAGAGTGTCTTCAACTACTTAAACAGGATAATTATCAGATTATCCTCACAGATTTAATGATGCCTGGCATTGACGGAATTGGAGTGTTAAAAGAGGTAAGAAAAGAATACCCCCAATCCGATGTAATTATAATGACTGCCTATGGGACCATCGAAAATGCAGTGGAAGCGATGAAATTGGGAGCTTATGATTATATTACAAAGCCATTTGCCATTGACGAACTGGGTTTACTGATTAAGAGATGCCTGGAGAAGCAAAGGCTTGCCCGAGAAGTTGATGAATTAAAAGAAGTGGTGAACCTCTATGAAGTAAGTAAGGCAATAAGTTCACTTATGGATTTAGACCAACTGCTCTCCCGCATTATAAAATTAGCCACTGATACCTTAGGTGCGGATGGCGGGTCTATAATGTTATTTGATAAAGAAACAGGAAAACTCATAGTAAAAGCAGCCTCAGGAAGAAGGGAAGATATGGTTATAGGGAGGAAACTCAATATTGGAGAAAGGGTAGCCGGGTATGCAGCCCAGAAAAGTGAGATTGTGAAGATTGACGGAAGTATAAAGGAGGACCCACGATTTTGCAATCTTGAGCAGTTTGACGGGATACACTCAGGAATAACCATCCCCTTACTGAGAAAAGATAAGTTATTCGGTATAATCAATGTGCACAGAACAGAAAAAAAAGACGTATTTACCAAAAAGGATGTCGACCTTTTATCCATATTTGCAGCCCAGTCGGCAATTGCTATTGACAATGCGTACCTTTTCAGTACTCTGCAACAAGAGAAGGAAAAGATTGAGGCTGTTTTTAGGGGAATGGAAGATGGCGCCATTATTACTGATGCTCAACTGAATATAATTATGCTTAATTCATCAACAGAAAAACTGTTAAATGTAAAAAGAGAAGAGTGTCTAGGGAATAACCTTCTTGAATTCATTACTGATTTTCAATCTTCAATTACCTGGAGAGAACTGGAAAAGAAAGAGGAAAAAGTGGTCAATTTTGACCTGGTAAGAACAAAAGGAAAGGCTCTTTTTCTTTCTGTTGTAGCAACCAAAATCAGGAATGAAGAGGGAAAATTATTGGGCCAGATTATGGTCTTTCGCAATGTTACTGACGAAAGAAAAGAAGAAATGGTAAAGAGAAATTTCCTTAACCTTATTTCCCACAAACTGAGAAATCCCCTGACAACCATTCTTGGATACCTTCCTTTCCTTCAGGAAAAAATGAAAGTATTAGGTAAGTCGGAAAAAGAGGTTCTGGAAGTGATAGAAAGGGAAGGACTGATTCTTTCCAGTCACGTAGATAAACTACTTATGTTTACCTTGCTTGAGCGCGAATATTTAGAAATGGAGAGAGAAAAAGTGAATGTAAAATCCCTTGTAGAGACTGCATTGGAAATGATAAATACTCTTATTAAGGTTAATCAGGCAGAAGTAGAGATTGATAGTAAGTTGGGTGATATTGACCAGGTTTATGTAGATAAGTTGAAAATCCAGAATGTCATTGAAAACTTAGTGGAAAATGCAATAAAGTTTAATGATGAAAAAGAAAAAAGGGTAAAGATTAGCGGACATTCTGTGGATGATAAGTTTATTCAAATGGAAATAGCCGATAATGGACCGGGTATTCCTTCTGAAGAACATGAAAAAATATTTCAAAAGTTCTACCAGGTAGAAGAATATTTTACTGGCAAGGTAGAGGGGATAGGATTGGGACTGCCACTGGCAAAACGACTCGTAGAAGTTCATGGTGGGAAAATCTGGGCAGAAAGCAAATTAGGAGAAGGAAGTACGTTCTATTTTACTTTACCAAAAACAGAATGATGAGACTTTTTGGAGTCCTCCCCAAAGGGAGGTGGAGTGTCAAGCGAAAGCTTGACTCAGTGAAACTTTCATTTCACACTCCAATGTTCTAAAAATGAATGATTATTGAAATTTTGTTATCTCGGCTATAACCAATCATTTCACCTGAAGGCACATTCGCCCAATCGAATTGATAATTCTTAAGTTTAATCCCAATTCCGTAGGTTGCTCCTTTAACATTACCAGCCTTTTCATAGTAACCAAATCGTATGAAAATGTTATCTTTGAATTTGTGTTCTCCTCCAATATGTATACGCCATTGGTCATCAAGGACTTTGTTAATATCAGTTGCGATAACCCAGGAATCTCTATTGTAAGAAAGACCTAATTTCATTGTTCTTGGTAAATCATCCTTCTTGATTTCTCCTTCCATCTGGAGCTTGCTTCCTATATTCAAAGCAGAAAATCCCAGATTTAATCCCTTTTTAAAAGGAAATTCATAAATGAAACCAAAATCTCCAGAATACGCTGTTCCTTTGCTAGTTCCAAAAATAGGGTCACTTTCTTTTCGTTGAACGACTCTAAATCCAAGACCCAGAGAAAGATTTCTTATAACTTCTTTACCATACGATAATGTAACTGCCCAATCTGACCATTTTACATTCCCTAAGGTTTTACCGCTGTCATCTGTTGCCGGAATAGGGTCAATAAGCAATAATACCCCACTTACCCCATAAGTTCCCCAACCCTTTACTGGAACCGCTAAACCAAAAAAGTTAAGGAAAGCGTCCTTTACCGCCTCGCTGTACATTGCTCCGCATTGGACTCTTTTTATTTTTGCTAAACCTGCGGGGTTCGAATAAGCAGCGGTTACATCGGAATGGAGGGAAACAGAAGCTTCTCCCATTGCTGAAGGTCTGGCTCCTATGCCAAATTTAAGAAAGTCCACATGGGTGGGATAGATATCGATGGGATAAACATTTTTTACCAATGCACAAAATATGAAAATCAAAAATAGAATTTTAAAAGTTAATTTAATCATTTTCCTAAATCGGAGTAGCTCCGATTCATCGGAGCGTTTACCACAGGGCTCATAAATAATAAGACCTCTCGGTATGATATACTACATAGCAGGCCTTACATACCGAGAGGCAATGTATGTCATTTCAGAATAACCATTCTTTTGGTATCGACAAAATCACCTGCTTTTAACTGGTAGTAATAAATACCGCGCGAAAGTTTCTCACCACCATCAAAACGTTTTGGGTAACTTCCAGCCTGCTGATACTCATCCACGATGGTCGCTACCAACTGTCCACAAATGTTGTACAGTTTTAAGGTGACATGGCAATCCTTGGAAATAGTATACTTTATTGTTGTGGATGGATTGAATGGATTTGGGTAATTCTGTCCTAAAGAACTTTTGGAAGACTCGCCTGGATCTCCTCTATCATTAGGTTGTCCGGATGAAGATGATGAAACGTACATAATCTGATAAATACTATACCCCGTCCTTTCCGTAGTGACACTCTGTTCTACCGGGTCTAATGTGGAATCTGGTATAACTTCCCATTGAGACGTTGATTCATTCCATCCACAGATTACGATATCTTCTGTATTCATCCCCTGAATATCTTCATCCCTGAAGAAAAGTTTCACAAGATTTCTTCCTTTAGGGATGATAAATCTGGGAGCAATTGGCTGGAGGTTTTGTTCCTCTATAGCAGTTTCCTCAAGGGTGCTTGAACCTTCGTACGTGACGATGAGTGCAGGGTGCCCATTCGCAATTTGCGTATCATAATCTATGGAAATGGTAACATAAGAGATTCCCTTGCCCCAATTTTCCTTTACAATTTCAGTAACATCCCATTCATAACCACCGCCTTCAGTCAAAGGCAAAAAGTAGTATTTCCCAAATCTATTCTCGAGAAATCTCAGCCACTTCCGGGTTAAAATTCTCTTAAGCCATAAGTTAATTCTCCAATTTTTATTGCGGTAATTCATCCACAGCAGTGCCATTACAATTCTGGAATCTGAAGATAAGTGCTTACCTAAACGGAAAATAAACCTCTTTTCTCCGGTGTTCACATGAGACCGATTTCCCGGTTCAATAACTCTTAGGGTATCGATTCCAGTGAACTTTTCTCCACTTGTAAGCACCCCTTCAATGGTTATGTTAACCTCATCTCCAGGAACAAGAACATTTATTAAATCTCTTCTCTCAAACTTCGCTAGTAAACAGTTATCACTTTCTAGCTCTTCCACCCTCGTTTTATCTGCAGATATCGGTTCTATGGAATGTCCATCAATTGCCGAGATTTGTACGGTATTTCCATCAATCTGATTGACATTAAACTCGTTCGACAATTTAATAGATGCGGTAATAAATTTACCCCTACTCTTAAGGTTTATGGTCTTTGGAGTTATATTCACAGTTGCTGGTATGGGTTCGGGTTCTGGTTCAGGTTCTATTATTGGCTCAGGCTCAAGGTCATCTCCTATAGGTTCTCCCATCACCACAACTGTGTCCGCTTCAGCAAAAGTAGTAAAAATAGATAAACCCATTACCAGGAAACATCCAATTAAAAATGGTATAAGGATTTTCTTCATTACTACCCCTCAAATAGAAAAACCGGCTTGCCTACTCTTTTAGAGTTTTTCGGCAACCCGGCTTGCATGGATCGGTATTTTCGGCAACCTGCTAGCATAGACCTCTCTCCGGTCTTTAGCCCCGTAGCTTTGCGTCCTCCGATTTCTCGGAGTTTGCCTTTATCGAATACCCTTATTTCCAATATAAGTATATCACACAAATTGGTATTTGTCAACGTGAAAACACAGAAGAATTTGCGCTATTTTACCACAAAAACTCTAAAAAAGGCCTATTTTCCTACTTATATTTTAAACTACTAATAAATATGTCATAGTGCCATTGCGAACGAAGTGAAATCCCGATTTTCAATCGGGAACAGTGAGGAAGACTTTTTCAGAGACCTATTAAAAATGCTTGACAGAAAAAAGGATATTTTATAAAATCAAACAACAATGGAACCAGAAATATTAAGACAAATTAGTTTAATAGTTGGCGCATACCTTTTAGGCTCGGTCTCTTCAGCATACTATATTACAAAGTGGAAGAAGGGAGCCGATATACGAGAATTGGGTTCAGGTAATGCTGGAGCCAGGAATGTGATGTTAACGGTGGGAGCCTCGTTGGGGATTGGAGTAGCTATTTTCGATATATTTAAAGGTATAATTCCAGTAATTTTTGCCAAGGCTCTCAAAATGCCCCCTCATGCCGTTACTCTCACAGCTCTGGCAGCAATTTCTGGACACAATTGGCCAATTTTTCTCCAGTTTCGTGGGGGGTCTGGCCTGGCAACTCTGGGAGGAACGATTTTTCCCCTGATGCCTCGAGAAGCCATTCTTCTCTCTTTGGTGGGGATGGCAGTAGGTTGGGCTTGTTTGCGTTTTCCTGCCTGGTATCGGAGAGCGCCGGCTATAGAGAGTGGCTGTCTGGTTGTATATGTTAGCGGTCCTTTTCTGGCTTGGTATTTTGGTGAGCCTGTCTATTTAGTCACCCTTCCTCTTTACGCGGGAATCCCCATCATTATCCGGCGTATCTCTCTCCTTAAAAACGGGCTCTACCAACGAGTAGCCGAGTTCCGTAAGACCCATTAGTTAAAAATCCCACCAAGGAATACTCTTTCCCTGTTGCATTAGTTCACAAATTATGTTAGAATAAATTTCGTATATTTTATATCTGAAAGTATTTTCATGAGGAGAAAGAGATATGGAGATGGAAAATATAGCAAGAAGTGCAAAGCTGGCAGCGAGGGCAATGGCCAATCTGAGTCCCTCATTGAAGAATAAAGCACTCCTGGCGATGGCTAAAGTGATCGAGGAGAGAGCTGAAGATATCAAGTCCCAAAATAGAATCGATTTAAAAGAAGCTAAAGAAGCAGGTCTTAGCCCTGCGTTAATTGATAGGCTAACTTTAGATGATAAGAGAATTAAGAATATGGCTAAAGGTTTAAAGGAAATAGCCGAACTGCCCGATCCGGTTGGCGAAGTTATTGAACAGAAGCTAAGGCCCAATGGCTTAAGAATTGAAAAAGTCAGGGTTCCTCTGGGTGTTATAGCTATAATCTATGAATCGCGTCCAAATGTAACCGGTGATGCAGCAGGGTTATGTCTTAAGGCAGGTAATGCAGTTATCTTGCGTGGGGGTTCAGAGGCGATAAATTCTAATATGATTATCGCCAAGGTTTTGCAAGAGGCTGCTTATTCGTCAGGAATTCCTCAGGGCGCAATCCAGTTGGTGGAAACTACCGAGAGAGAAGCAGTATTCCAACTCATAAAGATGGATGAATTCATCGATGTGGTAATTCCTCGAGGTAGTGAAGAAATGATAAAAAATATAAAAGCGAACGCTACTGTTCCCGTGATTGGTCATGGTAAAGGACTGTGCCACATTTATGTAGATAAGGATGTTGACCTGGGAATGGCAGAAAGGATATGTTTTAATGCCAAAGTGCAGAGGCCAGGCGTGTGTAATGCTATGGAGACCCTTTTAGTCCATAAGGATATTGCAGGTGAATTCTTACCCGGGATGATTAAGAAATTTGAGGAAGCGAAAGTAGAAATTCGCGGGGATGAGAAGAGCAAAAATATCCTTTCCCATATTAACAATGCCAGTGAAGAAGATTGGAGTACTGAATATCTGGCTCTGATTCTCTCAGTCAAAGTTGTTGACTCTCTCTTGGAAGCCATAGACCATATCAACAGGTATGGATCGATGCATTCCGAGGCAATTGTAACCAGGGATAAAGATGCTGCCCAGAGATTTCTAAAAGAAGTGGATGCCTCTTCAGTTTTCTGGAATGCCTCTACCAGGTTTACCGATGGGGGAGAGTTCGGGATGGGGGCTGAGATTGGCATCTCCAACCAGAAACTCCATGCCCGGGGCCCAATGGGCGTGAGGGAGTTGACCAGTACGAAGTTTATAATATTTGGCGATGGGCAAATAAGGGGGTAGATTAAAGTTAAAAGATAGTTTATTCCTCGCTTGAGGAATTTTTTAACGCCAAAAAACTTCGGGCTTTGCAAGGCGAACAAACACGGCACCGTAAACGGTGCCCCCGATACTTATCGGGGTCGCCCTTTAGGGTGACGAAAAACGGCACTATAAATAGTGCCTGACCAGAATGAAAGTGGAGAAAGAGGGATGCGAATTGGGATTCTCGGAGGGATGTTTAATCCCATCCACTATGGGCACTTAGTTATCGCCAGTGAGGTTAAGGATAGACTTAATTTAGATAAGGTTATCTTTGTTCCTGCAGGAAAGGCGCCACATAAAAAGGCTAAAAGAGCTACTCCTGATGAACGGTATCAGATGGTTTCTCTGGCGATAAAGGGGAATTCTTCGTTTGAAGTTTCTCTTATAGAGATAGAGAAGAGCAAAATTGTAGATCGTCCCACTTTCACTCTGGAAACAATAAGAGAATTTATAAAGATTTATGGTAAGAGAGGGAAAATATATTTCATTGTTGGGTTAGACGAAATGCTAAAAATTTCTACCTGGAAAGAACCGAAGAAGCTGCTGGAACTGTGCAAATTTGTGGTAGTTACCAGGCCGGGTTATGAGTTAGGAAAGCTGGATAAAAGAATAACTTCTAAAGTTATAATGCTACAAGTCCCTGGCTTAGAGATTTCTGCTTCCCACATTCGAAAGAGAATAAAAACTGGCAAGCCAATCAAATATTTACTGCCCCAATCGGTAGAAGAGTATATCCGCAAGAAAAGACTCTACTCGTAGATGAAAAAGCTAAAAGTTTCCATAAAGAACTTAATTTTAGCTCTCATATTAATTTCCATAGCTCTATTTATCTTCTTTTCTTATAACGGCAAGGTCTTTCAATTTATCAGACAGGGGAAGCGAATCAATATCCTAGTTCTGGGATGCGATGAGCTGAAGTTTACCAAACATGCCGATGTAATAATGTTGTTGAGTTATGAACCCAGAACAAGATTCCTGGATATCCTATCAATTCCCCGCGATACTAAAGTCCCCTGCTCAAAAGAGCTTTCCTGGCGCGGGTATAGAAAGATAAGTGAAATTTATGCCTTGGTATATAGGAAGAGTAAGACCATTGGTGAAGCTTGTCTTTCTTCAAAGAAAACGATTGAAAATGTTTTAGAAATGGAAATACCATTCTACTTGCAGATTAATTATCAGGGAGTGATTGATATAATCGATACTATTGGTGGGGTGACGGTCAATATCGACGAACCAATGGATTATGATGATTATGCGGGAGATTTCCATATTCACTTTACAGTAGGAGAGAAAGGATTAAAAGGCGATGAAGTGTTAAAGTATATCCGATTTCGGGATAGGCTCCTCGGTGATAGAGGGAGAATTGAAAGGCAACAGAAACTCCTTAAACTCCTTATGGGAAAGCTAACAGAGGCGAAAGTTCTACTGAAAATCCCCCAAATCTATCGAAATATAAAAGACAATATCTGGACAAATCTTAACTTCTGGGATTTTTTAGCTCTGGCCAATGAGGTGAGAAGTTTCCACTACGAAAATCTGAGAGTCCAGAGTTTGCCTGGAAAATCGGAATATATTCGGGGAACAGACTATTGGATCCCGGATGAGAAAATGTCTGAAGAGGTTGTTCAGGTAATTATGAATAGTTATAGAATTGGTTGGAAAACTTCTCGGTCAGTCTATTCTGGGGAGAAGCTCGGTAGAATAGCAAAGGTGGAAGTATGGAATGCCACTAATAGAAAAGATTTAGCTTATAATGTCCAGCGTAAATTAAGGCAGTATGGAATCGATGCTGTTCGCTGGGGTAATTTTGGAATTTATAAGAAATATACTATAGTTATAGATCGTCTTGGCGATGTTGAATTGGCTCATAAAGTAGCAAAAA
>WJOT01000127.1 GCA_009619095.1 Clostridia bacterium | reverse complement strand
TTTTATTCTTGTCCAGGGAGATACCACGACAACTTTTGCAGCTGCGTTGGCTTCTTTTTATCAAAAAGTCCCCGTTGGTCATATTGAGGCAGGGCTCCGTTCTTATGATAGATTCAATCCCTATCCTGAAGAGATAAACAGGCTTCTCACAGATGCCTTGTGTGAACTCCACTTCGCTCCCACCCCCACGGCGAAAAGGAACCTTCTTAAAGAGAACATAAAGAAAGAGTCCATTTTCGTAACTGGAAATACTGTGATCGATGCCCTCTATTTAGCCCTGAAGAAGCCGCATCGGTTCAGGAACTCTGTTTTGAAAAAAATCGACTTCAATAGGAAAAGAATAATCTTGCTCACTGCTCACCGCAGAGAAAATTGGGGAACTCCGTTAGAGAATATCTGTTTAAGTATTAGACGACTTATTGAGAAATACGACGATTTGGAAATTGTCTATCCGGTCCATCTCAACCCTGAGGTGAAGAATGTTGTTTATAGAATACTGAAAAACTCTCCTCGCATCCATCTTGTTAAACCGTTAGATTATCTCGATTTCATAAATCTGATGAATAAGTGCTTCTTAGTGTTAACCGATTCCGGCGGGCTGCAAGAGGAGGCACCCTCTTTGGGTAAACCGGTGTTAGTGTTAAGAAAAGTTACCGAAAGGCCGGAAGGGGTAAAGGCTGGTACGGTAAAAGTCGTTGGCTTATCTAAAGAGAGAATATTTAGAGAAACCTGTAAGTTACTTGATAATAAGAGAATGTATGAGAGGATGGCTAAATCGGTTAACCCCTATGGCGATGGAAAAGCATCCACAAGAATAGTCAACGCCCTTCTATACTATTTTAAGAGAGAGAGATGATAGAACATTATAGTTTTGGCAGAATAGTTGTCGATGGAAAAGAGTACACCTCTGATGTGATAATCTACCCCGACCATGTTGATGGTAATTGGTGGAGAAAAGAAGGCCACCGACTGCAGGTAGTCGATATTGAGAAAGCTATAGAAGAGAAGCCCGAAATTCTAATTGTTGGCACCGGAGCTTCGGGATTGATGGAAGTCCCTAAGGAAGTAGAAAGTTATCTAACTTCCCAAGGGATTAAATTAGTTGTAGATACAACTAAAAATGCTTGTGATGAATATAATCGGCTTTCCCCATCGGGTAAAACCATCGCTGCCTTGCATTTAACCTGTTAAGACCAGAATTTTAGGAGGTCATTATGAAAATAGAACTCACCTACTGGTATAAGTTATTGGTTCCCAGGGCTGTGGTTCTAATTTCCACAGTAAGTAAACAGGGCGTCTCTAACGCCGCACCTTTTAGCTTCGTAATGCCTGCTTCAGTGGAACCACCAATGATTGCCTTTGCCTCAGACCCTGACCACCACACCATATCCAATATCAGGGAGACGGGAGATTTTGCAGTTAATATTCCCGGTGTGGACATGCTCAACCAACTGTGGACCTGTGGGGAAGATTTTCCTAAAGGAGTCAGCGAGATTAGAAAAGCGCACCTTACTGAAAAGAAATCGAAAAAGATAAAATCACCGAAAGTGACTGAAGCGCTGGCTCAGTTTGAATGTAAGCTGGAAGCAATGTATGAAGCTGGGGACCACATAATTGTGGTAGGAAGAGTAGTGGATGTGGAAGTGAAAACAGGACTTTTTGTAAAAGGGAAGTATAACCCTTTAAAAGCTAGGCCGCTCTCTCATGTGGGAGGTAATGAATTTACCTTACCCGAGAAAATTATAAAGGCAATATAAAGAATAATGGGGCGATAGCTCTTTACCCTCCTAGTTTACAATGGCCACTAGACTCTTTAGTTCTTATTTACTTGACAGGACAAAAATTAATTTTATAAAATCTTAGTTTGGCAGCTTCGCTTATTTTTTTAAGGAAGAACTTGTGAAAATTTTCACAAAATTTCTGGGGAAATTGGTAGATTTGGGTTTAAGAAATGAAGATAGGAATTGTGGGTGCTGGGGCGATGGGTGGGTTATTTGGTGGGATGCTCACCAGAGCAGGGCAGGATGTTTGGCTAATTGACAATCATAACGAAAGGGCGGAGAAGATAAATAGAGAAGGACTGATTATAGAACCAAGTAAAGCCCTTCAGCCCGGGGAACCTAAACAGGAAATAATAAAAATAAAGGCAACAACAGACCCTTCCAACGCAGGCTCCTGCGATTTAGTTATTCTTTTCGTTAAAGCGTATGATACGGAAGAAGCCACCAGGAATTCTTTACCACTAACCGGAAGTAAGACAGTCTGGCTTACCCTGCAAAATGGACTGGGAAACATTGAGAGGATGGGTAAAATCGTGGGTAAGGATAGAATGGTTGGTGGTATCACTTATCAAGGTGCTACTGTGTTAGAGGTGGGGAGAATAAGGCATGCAGGTTGTGGAAAGACAGTAATTGGGGAAATTGGTGGTAGGGTAAGTGAAAGGATTAAATCCATTTCAGATATTTTCAATCAGGCAGGCATAGATACTGAGATTTCCGATAATATAGAAGGTGTGTTGTGGGGTAAACTATTAATCAATGCAGTGATTAATCCTTTAACAGCCATTACCAGAGTAAGAAATGGCCAATTGTTGGAATCTCCCCTTCTAAAAGAGACAATGAAACTCATAGTGGAAGAGGCTAGGCGAGTTCCTCTAAAAAAGGGAATCAGACTACCTTACCAGAAAGTATTTGAGAAAGTGGAAGAGTCCTGTCAGGTTTCCAGAGATAACATTTCTTCTATGTTGCAGGATATATTGAGAAAGAAGAGAACGGAGATAGATTTTATCAACGGTGCAATAGTTTTTGAAGCTGAGAAAATAGGCATACACACACCCCTGAATAGAGCTCTTTGGAACATAGTTAAATTCTTAGAAGGGAGGACGGAATATGTTAAGTGATTTAGAGATTGCCCAGAAGGCGAAGATGAAGCCCGTTGTGGAAATCGCTCAGGCTCTGGGCATTAAGGAAGATGAGATTGAGCCTTACGGAAAGTATATGGCCAAGGTTTCTCTGGAAATCCTGGAGAGATTGAAAGGCAGGCCCAATGGTAAATTTATTACAGTAACAGCGATTACTCCCACTCCATTAGGAGAAGGGAAGACAGTTACTGCCTTTGGGTTAGGGATGGCTTTGGCCAAGATAGGAAAGAAAGTCTGTAACACCTGTCGCCAACCTTCAAAGGGTCCCACATTCGGCATTAAGGGCGGTGCCACAGGAGGAGGCTACTCTCAGGTTCTTCCTATGGAGAACATTAATCTACACTTTACTGGCGATACCCATGCAGTAGAGTCAGCTCATAATCTTTTAGCTGCGGCAATGGATGCCAGCATTCTCCACGGAAATAAATTGAACATCGATCCTCTCAGTATCACCTGGCGCAGGTGCGTTGATGTCAGTGATCGGGCACTGCGAAATATAATTATTGGACTTGGGGGTAAGGCTAATGGTTCTCCACGAGAGACAGGTTATGATATCACTGTGGCTACGGAAACTATGGCTATTCTTGCACTGACCACGGGGCTCTTCGACCTGAGAAAGAGGCTGAGTAGAGTAGTGGTGGGTTATACTTATAATGGCAAACCGGTGACTGCTGAACAGCTTAAGATTGCAGGAGTAATGACAGTGTTATTGAAGGATGCCATTAAGCCCAATCTTGTGCAGACAACGGAGAATACACCTGTTCTCAATCACGCTGGACCCTTCGCCAATGTTGCTCATGGAAATAACTCGGCACTCGCTGATATGGTAGCTCTTAAACTAGTCGATTACGTAGTTACAGAAAGTGGCTTTGGCGCAGACTGTGGTTTCGAGAAATTAATCAACGTTAAGTGCCGGCAGAGTGGTTTAAAAGTTGATTGTGCTGTGGTAGTCGCTTCCATAAGGGCATTGAAAATGCATGGTGGAGCGTTTGAGGTGCGCCCGGGAGTGGACTTAGATGAGAAATTGGTGGCCAAAGAAAACATGAAAGCTCTGGAGAAGGGATGTGAAAATCTTGCTAAACATATAGAGAATGTCCACCTCCATGGGCTTCCCGCAGTAGTGGCGATTAATAGATTTACTTCAGATACTGACAAAGAGGTAGAATTTGTAAGGAAAAAGGCTCTGGAATCTGGCGCAGAAGATGCTGCCCCTGTAGATTGTTGGGCTAAAGGTGGCGAAGGTGCTATTCAATTGGCTGAAGCAGTTGTGGCAGCAGTGGATAAGCCACACCAGATGCAGTTCCTCTATTCAGACGATGCATCTATCAAAGAAAAGATTGAGACAATAGCAAAGAAGATATACGGAGCAGACGGGGTAGATTATACTTCTCTTGCCGAAAAGAAGATTAAGTTGTATACTGAGTTGGGTTATAATAAGATGCCCATCAACATGGCTAAGACCCATCTATCTCTTTCTCATGACCCAAATCTAAAGTGTGTGCCTCGCCATTACAGGATACCTATTCGAGATATCCGGGCATCAGTAGGAGCTGGATTCCTCTATCCTCTCTTAGGGGCTATGAGCACTATGCCTGGGCTTCCCTCAGTCCCAGCTGCCACCAAAGTGGACATCGATAAGACTGGAAAGACAGTGGGATTGTTCTAAGAGATTCTTATCTTTAGAGTTGTAAACATCAAACCTGTGGAGACTACTCATTGGAGGGATAATAATGAAAGAAATAATTTTACCAGATATGGGTGAAGAGGTAAAAGAAGCAACTATCTCCTTCTGGCATCACGAGGAGGGAGACAAAGTAACCAAGGGGGAGGATTTAGTAGAGATTACTACGGAGAAAGCAAGTTTTCAAGTTGAAACCCCTGTTTCGGGAATCTTAAGCAAAATTTCCGCTGGTGAAGGTGAAGTAGTAAAATCCGGACAGGTCCTGGGAATTATCGAAGAATGAATTCCGGAGTAGTTCCGGGGACACAATACTTAATTCCGTAAATTCATAATTGCAGGGTCGGGCCTCAATAATTAAGTATTGTGTCCCCAGAATTAGGAGAAAGGAGTAAGAAATGATAATAATGGAACAGAAACCATTTGAGGAAATCCTTTCGTTTTTAAAGGACGAAAAGTCCATATTTATTGTGGGTTGTGCCCAGTGCGCCACTGTATGTAAAGTTGGCGGTGAAGAAGAAGTTAAAGCTATGAAAGATAAATTGGAGAGTCAAGGCAAGAAGGTGAGTGGTTGGGTAGTTATAGACCCAGCCTGCCAGAGCGTTGAGGTAAAGAAGAATTTCCAGGCAAATAAAGATAAAATTACCTCAAGTGACGCCATTTTGGTAATGGCCTGCGGTAACGGGATCCAGTCTGTAAAGGATAGTGCCGAGAGGATAAAGATGGCCAAACCAGTCCATCCGGGATGCAACACACTTTTCCTAGGAGAAGTGGTAAGGGCAGGCTATTTCGAGGAGAAGTGTAGTCTTTGTGGAGATTGCCTGTTAGAGGTAACTGGCGGGATTTGTCCTGTTACTCGCTGTTCCAAGGGACTTCTCAATGGTCCTTGCGGGGGAAGTTCTGAAGGGAAATGTGAGGTTGATCCTGAGCGCGATTGTGGTTGGGCGCTTATTTATGAAGAGTTGAAGAAGAGAGGAAAGCTCGATAGAATGAAAGCTATACAACCGGCAAAGGACCATTCCAAACTTATAAAACCCCGTACCTTGACATTGGGTAGTTAAGGGAGAAAGAATGGACTCAAATGCAAATTATGATATTGCTATAATCGGCGCCGGACCTGGGGGTTATGTGGCGGCAATCAGAGCTTCCCAGTTGGGCGGTAAAGTAGTAGTGATTGAAAAGGGCGAACTGGGAGGAACCTGTGTGAATAGAGGCTGTATTTCTACAAAGACGCTTCTGGCAAGTGCCCAGCTTCTCCATTCAGTTAAGAAAGCAGGCGAGTTTGGGATCAATTCCGGAGAAGTCAGTGTAAATTTCTCAGTAATAGCTAAAAGAAAGGAAAGGATAGTAAGACAACTTGTTAGTGGTATAGGTCAGTTATTCAAAAGCTATGGCGTTGAGGTGATAAAAGGAAAGGGAAAGTTAACCGAGAGAATTAAAGACAACCTGGTCGAGCTTGAAGTAGAGAAAGACGATGGCTCAATAGAAAAAGTTATGACTAAAAAGTTAATTATTGCTACAGGTTCTGTCCCTGCCCAGATTCCCGGAATCTCCATAGATAAACGCGATGTGCTCACCAGTGACCAGGCTCTGGAGTTGGAAGAGGTTCCCTCTTCTCTCCTTATTGTGGGAGGTGGAGTTATTGGAGTGGAATTTGCTTCCATATTTAATAGCTTGGGAAGTAAGGTGACAATTGTTGAACTCCTGTCACGGATTATTCCCACTGAGGATGGAGAGATATCTGAACAGCTTAAAAAATTTTTGGTCAAATCTGGAATAGAAGTAAATACAGGAGTGAAAGTTAAAGAGATAATATCCCACAATGGCAAAAAGAAAGTTGTAATAGAGACTCCCCGAGGAAGAGAAGAGAAAGTTGCCCAGAAGGTGCTGATTGCTACAGGTAGGAAGCCTTATACAGAGGGTCTGGGTCTGGAGAAGACGGGGATTGGGCTGGAGAAGGGAAGAATATTGGTAAATGAGAGGATGGAAACGAATCTTCCAGGAATATTTGCCATTGGAGATGTAGTGGGAGGGGTTCTTCTTGCCCATGTCGCTTCAGCTGAGGGGATTGTGGCTAGTGAAAATGCGATGGGTAATCAATCGAAAATCGACTACAGGGTTATTCCCAATTGTATCTATTCTCTCCCTGAAGTTGCCAGCGTTGGTCTCAGTGAAGAGAAAGCAAAAGAGATGGGTTACGAAGTGGCTATAGGAAGATTTCCTTTCCTGGCGAATGCCCGGGCAACTATTATGGGAGAACGGGTAGGTATGGTGAAAATAGTAGCAGATAGAAAAACTGATGAGATATTAGGGGTACATATAGTAGGTCCGGATGCTACGGAATTGATATCTGAAGCCAGCGTGGCTATTAAAGCGAAAGTTACCACTAAGGATTTGGAAAGAATGATTCATGGCCATCCCACTTTGAGTGAAGCAATATTTGAAGCAGCTCACGATGTTCATGGAGAGGCTATAGATTTGAAGAAGAAATAGTGGAGACGAGAATCATGGTTAAATGTAGAGTGTTAGACCTGGGATTGGTTAGTTATGAGAAGGCTTATTATTTGCAGAAGAGACTCCATAAATTCAGGAGAGAAGGAGGAATCGATGATGTGTTGATTCTATTGGAGCATGAGCCAGTGGTGACTATGGGAAGGGGAGGTAAAAGGGATAACATTTTAGTTTCCGATGAGTTCCTGCAAAGTAAAGGAATTAGAGTTTTTGAAATAGACAGAGGAGGCGATGTTACTCTCCATTGTCCTGGACAGCTCGTAGGCTATCCCATTATCGACCTAAAATTTCATGGGAAAAATATACATAAGTATCTAAGAAATCTCGAAGAAGTAATCATCCGTTCATTGAAAGTTTACGGAATATATGCCCAAAGGATTGAAAACCATATCGGAGTTTGGGTAGGGGAGAAAAAGGTCGCCTCTATAGGAATTGGTATAAAGGGCTGGGTCACTTTCCATGGGTTTAGTCTCAATATAAATTCTGATCTGTCTTATTTTTCATTAATCAGGCCCTGTGGATTTGAAAGTAGAACAGTGACCTCTGTGAGCGAGATATTGGGCAGGGTAGTTGAGCCAAAAGATTTCCGCCACCGGTTGATAGGACAGTTCGGAAAAGTATTCAATCTGGAAATGGAGAAAAATGGTAAACAGGTTTCCACCCTGGATAGTAAAGAGATTGTCTCTTGCTCCCTCTGACAAAAAAGGAGGAGGAGAAGAGGTTAATAAGACGAGAAATCTCCTCAGCAGATTAGATTTGCACACTGTCTGTGAAGGAGCCCGTTGTCCTAACCTCTGGGAATGTTTCGCTGAATCTACAGCCACTTTCATGATTTTAGGTAAAATCTGTACAAGGAACTGTGAATTCTGTAGTGTGGCTAAAGGGAGCCCTTTACCAGTTGACCAGAAGGAACCCAAAAGAATAGCCCAGGCAGTGAAGAAATTGGACTTGAAGCATGTAGTAATTACCTCAGTTACTCGTGATGATTTGCCAGATGGGGGAGCTTTTCAATTTTTCTCTACAATTATGGAGGTTCGCTCGATAAATCCCGATGTAATTATTGAAGTGCTTATTCCTGATTTCGCAGGAAATAGAGAAGCGATTAACCAGGTATTGGAGGCAAAGCCTGAGATTGTCGGACATAACTTAGAGACAGTGCCATCTCTATATCGAAAAGTGAGACCCGGTGCATCTTATGAGAGGTCTTTGAAGTTGCTTGAGTTGGTGAAGATTTTGCAGCCCGATATTTACACTAAGTCGGGCCTGATGCTCGGCTTAGGAGAGGAAGAGCAGGAGATTTTGCAGGTAATGGAAGATTTGAGAAGAATAGATTGCGACATTCTCACTATGGGACAATATCTACAACCGAGTAGCTCACATCTGGAAGTTCGCAGATTTATTCCTCCGGGTGAATTTGAAAAATACAAAGGGGTAGCAGAAAAGATGGGATTCCTGTTTGTGGCATCAGGACCTTTTGTTCGTAGTTCATATAGAGCAAGTGAATTTTCCAGTCGATTCATTCGTAAGGTAACTCATTAGTCTTGCCGAATGGTAGAGGAGGAAGGGAATGCTTTCTGAGGCTTTAAA
>WJOT01000108.1 GCA_009619095.1 Clostridia bacterium | reverse complement strand
AGGAAGCGACTGTAACAGTCCCGATGAATAGGGATTGTACAAAGCCATTGTAGGCACAGATTTAATCTGTGCGAAGCACGGTTGAAACCGTGCCTACAAATTCTAAACGCAGACTGAAGTCTGCTACTCCTTTCCTATTGAGGAGCTTAATATGAAACGGATATTCCCATTTTTAATACTTCTTATGTTTATGAGTTCTGGATGCAAACCAACTTATCCAAAGACAAAAGTTTCCGATTCCATTATAAAGCTGTGCAGGGATGAGTATAATACCGAAGTAAGATTGAAGACAATAGGCAAGACCCTGGGAGTCTATATGCCCGTGGATAACTTATTGGACAGTTCCTTGCAGCCCTCAGAGGAATCATTCGAAAAACTGGGTAATGTCCTACATGTTCTATCGAGAGTTGCCCTTTCTACGAATGCAGATTTAAAATTCATAACCTTAGTGGCAAGAGATTCTAAGATTTCTGGTTTTGAATTAGTTCTTACCAGATATGTAGAGGACATCAAAAGATTTATGGTAGGGGATATTTCTCGAGGGGAGTATATGAAGAGGATGCTTTTCGAAACGAAAGTTGACCCTCTGGTTCTTCTTTCGAATTTAGTATCTAAGGATAAGAAAGGGCAACCTGAAAGCGAGGAATTCTCAATTGAAGAAGTTCATTTGCCAGACTTCTTAGCCAAACAGATTTCCCGGAGAATAGAGGATAAATTTAAGGAAGATAAACATTTGAAGGAAAACTTTAAAGTGGTGGCTGTGAAGGGCGAATTCAGTCCCAAAGTTCCAAATTTAGAAAGAGGTATTTTAAAATTTACTTTGGACATACTTAAGAAAAGAGAGATGAATAATACTCTACCAGAACGGACCGGCCCTCCGCCTGCCGACGCCTTTTCCCTTGTCTGGAGAGGAGTGCGGAATGGACTGGCGAACCTGAAGAAAAGACGACAGAAGAAGTTTAACAAGGAGGACATCTTACCCATTTCTCTGGAAACTGTAAGGAGGATGCTCCGAAGATACAATTTCAGAGATTTTGCAGAAATCGAACTCTTAGATACCAACACCGGAAAATCGCTTGTAGTTAACAATAAGACAATCGGCTGGTAACATAAAAGAAGCAAAGCTTCGCGTTCCGGCACTCTAAAGAGTGCCCGACCAATTGGCACCATAAATGGTGCCCGACCAATTAGGAGAGAAAGGCAATGGGACTGTCAGAATTTGCTGTAAAAAGACCAATAGCTATATCGATGGTATTTGTGGGGCTCATCATAATAGGGGGTATCTCATTAACCCGTCTATCAGTTGAGCTTATGCCAAATGCAAGCTACGGAATTGTGACCATCAAGATAAATGTACGCGGTGGAATGCCCCCTGAAGACATAGAATCTCTGGTCACCAGACCCGTGGAAGAGGCAGTGAGTCCTGTCAAACACTTAAACCACATTATATCCACTTCCAAGAAAGAATCATCAACGGTAATGCTCACTTTTGAACCGGGCACTAATATGAAGTTTGCTGCCTTAGAAGTCCGTGAAAAGATTGGACAAATAAGAAACAAATTGCCGGAAGAGATTGAGAAGCCAGTAATTGA
The DNA here is from genome assembly GCA_009619095.1 of Clostridia bacterium. Classification (GTDB taxonomy): domain Bacteria; phylum UBA6262; class WVXT01; order WVXT01; family WVXT01; genus WVXT01. The sequence goes on along the minus strand of WJOT01000108.1, from coordinate 7,189 downwards.
GCGCTACGATGAAGCAGATTTCCCGATTATGATTCTGGCTCTCACAGGAACCGGCTACACCCCGGAGATGCTCCGCAAAATAGCAGAAGAAAGAATGAAGGAGCAGCTCAGTAGAATCAACGGTGTAGCAAATGTAGAGGTGCGCGGTGGCAGAGAGCGTAAGATTCTGGTAGAAATTGACCAGGCTCGCCTGCAAGCTTACAACCTGCCAATAAAAAAAGTCATAGCAACTCTAAATCTCAGTAATCTCAACCTGCTGACAGGAAGTATAGATAAGAGAAAATACAGGTATTTAGTTAGAACTATGGGAGAATTTAGAAATGTAAAAGAGATAAAGAAGCTGGGGATAATGGTAACTCCCGGGGGTTCCATAATTCGCTTAGAAGATATCGCTGATGTAAAAGATTCCTACCTTGAGCCGGAAGCTTATGCTCGATTGAACACCCGTCCGGTAACAGCACTCTATATTCATAAGGAGTCGACAGCCAATACTGTGTGGGTAAGCAAAGCAATTAAGAAAGAGTTGGAAAAGATTAAACTTAACCTGCCCAGAGAAGTAAACGTTGTTACTGTATCCGACCAGGCAGTGTTCATAAAACAATCCATAAAAACTGTCTGGACTTCTCTTCTTTTTGGCGCCTTCTTAGCCGGAGCAATCCTATTCCTTTTCCTTAAAGATATAAAACATATCTTTGTCATTGTGGCAGTAATCCCCATCTCAGTAATGGTCGTTTTCAGTTTAATGTACTTTCGGAAGATAACTCTGAATGTGATGACTCTTAGCGGACTTGCCCTGGGAATCGGCATGCTCCTGGATAATTCGATTGTGGTATTGGAGAACATTTTTAAGCATAAAACAAAACTTGCAAGGGAAAATGAGCAATCAATTCCACAAGGAATTGAATCCCAGGCAAGCCAAAAGGAGATTCCCGTTAAAGCCACCCGGGAGGTTATTCTACCGATTGTGGCAGGAACTATCACTACACTGGTTGTGTTCCTGCCGATTGTTTTCATCAACAAGCAGGTGGAGATACTCTATAGCGGATTAGCTTTAACTGTAACATTTTCTCTGGTAGCTTCTCTATTTGTTGCCCTCACTCTGGTTCCTCTTTTCTCTTCCAGAATTCCTCTTCACCCCGTGAGAAAAGGCTTAGTGTATAAAGGGTGGGGCAGTAAGATTTTCGGTCTCTTACGGAAGAGGAATGACAGGGAAAATTATGGAGAAGAGGAGGTAGAGTCTAAAGCTCCATCCGAATTTTCTAACGGGGCCTACGGAGAAAGTAAACAAGAACCCAGTCCCGAAGAGAAGCTTCCTTCTCCCCAAAGCCAGAAGAGAAAATTTTCCTTGAATTTTCCAAAGTTATATAATCTTTACAGGAAGACTCTCGCCTTTACCCTGCGCAAGCGGTATATTGCTATTGCCAGTTTAGTCTTTCTGTTTCTCCTTTCACTATTAATCTACAGGAACTTCTTAGAAAAGGATTATATGGGAACTACTGAACAGAGCGAGTTCACCATCTTTGTAGAACTTCCTTCGGGAGCTAAGCTTGAAATTTCCGACCAGGTGGTATCTGAAGTAGAGAGCATGCTCACCACTATCCCCGAAATTAAGGGGGTAACTAAGACTGTTACCGCAAGAGTTGAAGGCTGGTCCTCCAAAGTCTATGTTGCACTTGTGCCTCGCTCAGAAAGGGTGCGCACAGTGCAGGAAATCATAGATGTCTTGCGTCCCCATGTAAAGAAGATAGGTGAAATCTACGATACTTTTATCTATTTCTCAGAGCCCCAATCGGCCAGTGAGGTCTTCCTTGATATTTACGGTTACGACTATAACGTTTTAAGAGACTTAGCCATCTCCCTGGCAAAGAGCATGGGAACTGTGGCCGGGCTGGCAGACGTAAAGTTAAGATATAAACCGGGAAGACCGGAAATGAGATTTAATGTAGATAAACAGAGGGCTGCTTACTTTGGCTTAAGCGTTAGGGACATAGCCGAAATAACTCACGCCCAGATGAGAGGTCTGAGGGCTACCTATTTCCACGACAAAGCCCGTCAGGTAGAGACCATCGCCCGGCTGGATGAGAGACACAGAAGGAATTTTGAGGACCTGAGAAAACTCACTCTGGACACCCCTTCGGGAGCCCAGATTTATCTGGAACAAGTAGCGGATTTCAATTTCGCTCTCTCGCCAAGTGAAATCTGGCGAAAGGACAAAAGCCGCATGATTCAGGTCAGTGCCCACAGGGGAAGGTTAGCCCTGGGAACTGCTGTACAAAGGATTAAGAAGAGCATAGCCCATATAAAACCACCTAAGGATTATTACTATGAGTTTGCCGGAGACTACCAGGAAATGGTCCAGAACGAGAAGGAATTTAAGTTCGCTATCTGTGTAATGGTGCTTTTAGTGTTTATAGTCCTTGCCTCTCTATTTGAATCTTACTCTCAGCCACTTATCATTATGGTAACCGTTCCCATGGCAGTCATCGGGGCTATCTTAGCCCTATTTATAACTCATAAACCGATCACCATGGGTGTTTTCATTGGATTAATTATGCTCGGTGGGATAGCGGTCAATAATGCAATTATTTTAGTCGACCGCATAAATCATCTTAGAAAAAAAGAAGAAGACACTCTTGTGGGAAACAATTTGAATGGAGGGGAAATTCTCAGGAGAGAGTCTTTAAAGGCTATACTTAAAGCAAGTGGAGACAGATTAAGACCAATTCTTATGACCTCCCTCACCACCATCCTCGGCTTACTTCCCATGGCGTTGGATAGAAGCGAGGGTTCCAGCCTTTGGTCTCCCTTAGCAATTACTGTCATCGGGGGACTGGCCGCTTCTACAATCCTGACTCTATTTATTGTGCCTGCCTTTTATGTAATATTTGAAGACATAAAAAAAATAATCCGCCTTACGCGTGAAGCCTGAAAGTTTTTGGCAGGCAAAAGGTAAGATTACTTTCTTTCCAAGAGTTCTCTTGTCTTTCGCGTATTCTCTTCAATATCTGAAAATAAGAGTAATACTTCAGAAACAGTGTAAAGAAGGATAAAATAGATAACACCCAATGCCAGTGCGAGAAGACTGGTTGCCCTTGGTGTCTCGGGCGTGCCTCCAGCAATAAGGATGATAACGAAGAAGATAATACCCGCCCCGCCGGCTACAAAAGCCAAAACTTTAAAAGTCTTTCGCAAAAGTCCCAATGTTTTATACTTTTCTGCCAATCAAATCACCTCCTTATTCGTCGGAACAGCGACCCTCCTAATCTGCACGGTTAAAACCGTGCCTATCAATGTCATTACGAGCGACTGAAAGGAGCGAAGCAATCTCGAGATTGCTTCGTCGCTTCCGCTCCTCGCAATGACAGCAGAGTCATTGTAGCAAACTACTTTTGCCAAATCCTATACCAAAACTTTCTGCAGTTTATCAAAATTCAAGTAACATTGTCAAGAAAAATCCTTAAGGTCTTCCATTACTTTTTGCCTCTGCGGTGTTCCATTTCCGCTTGCAACTTGATGATAGCGCGACGAGCTTTTTTGTGTTCAGGATCCAGTTTCAGAACTATCCGCCACTCTTTCATCGCCTGAGAAAGGTCTCCATGAGCGTAAGCCACCAATCCATCCTGGTAATGCATAGTAACTAATTCTTCTTTCTCTTCGCCTGTAGTACCAGTTTTTTCTAATTCCCTTACATATTCTTCAATTTCTTCTTCGTAGTCAGAATATCCAATCCCTTCCCCTGATATTTTCAATCTCTCTTTGGCTTTGGCAATATATCCCCTGGCACCATTGTGTGAAGGTTCCATCTTTAATACTTCTTCCCACTGCCTGATGGCCTCTTTGAACCCTCCTGCCAAATAGTAGTTTATCCCCTGTCTGTAATAGACCTCTATCTTCTCTTCCTTGGCGCTTCTTGCCCCACCCTTCCTTCCTCTCTCTCGAGAGTTTACACGGGCAATCTTATCTCTCGCTTTCTTTAAGTAGTCCTTCGCCCCCCTATGCGTGGGGTCTATCTTGAGCACCCCTTTCCACTCTTTAATCGCCTTGTTAAACTGTCCTTCAGCGTAGTAGTCTATCCCCCGAAAATAACGCTTCTCTACAGTTTCCCGAAGTTTCCTTGCTTTTTCTTCTTTCTTTATCGTAGCTACCTTCTCTTTGGCTTTGGTGAGGAGCTCTCGAGCTTTCCTATGTTGGGGATTAAATTTTATGACTTCTTCCAGCTGTTTAATTGCTTCATTAATTTTCCCTTTATTGTAGTGGGCCAAGCCATCGCGATACAGAACCTCCGCTTTCTCAAATGATTCTTCTTCTTGCCTTCGCTTCCTGGCAATTTTGATAAATTCGGAAATCTCTTTGTTTGATGGGTCAATCTTAAGCGCATTCTCCCATTGAGAAATCGCCTTCCCCCACTCACCTTTAATATAGAAGACTGTCCCCTGTGCATAATACAACTCACCGACAGTTTCAAATTCTCCTTTATTCACAATCTCTTCCAGCCGCTTTCCAATCAGCTCAAGATACTTCTTTGCTTCTTTGTGTTCTGGTTCGATTTCCAACGTTGCATTAAATGCCTCGCCGGCCTTCAAAAACTCACTGCGTTTGTAATGTCTTCTTCCCTTATCATAACTCTCTTTTATTTTCTTCTTCCGTTCAGCAATTACGGCCTTGGCTCTCTTCAGAATCTCTTTCCTCTCAGATTCCCTTCTGGCCTCCACTTCCTCCAGAAATTTCCTTCCTGCTTTTTCCAGATAATACTTAGCCTGTTTATTAGTGGGGTCCAAAAATAAAGCCTCTGAGAAATTTTCCATTGCCAATTTATAATTTCCTGCTTCATAATCTGCCAGGCCCTGCTCAAAATATTCTTCAGAAGACACCATCTCGGCAGGTAAAATTTCCCGGGGAATATAACTCAAGGCTAACAAAATAAAGAAAGCCAGGAATAGTATCTTATAGCTTAGCCCCTGAATGTGAAATCGACTTCGCCTGAACATACTTAACTCCTCGGTACAAAATTCACCATCACACCACAATCCATTATATATTTTACTACAAGAATGTTACACTGGTGTTACAGAATTGTTACATTTTTGTTAATTTTTGGCAAGCGTTTTTTAGGTCGGATTAACTTGAGGAAATGTTGGTGAGAATAAATTGTAGCCACAAAGCGCCGTCATTGCGAACGAAGTGAAGCAATCTGACACGCACTGTCATTGCGAACGAAGTGAAGCAATCTGACACGCACTGTCATTGCGAACGAAGTGAAGCAATCTCGTCATTTGGCACTAGATTGCTTCGATCGCTCCGCTCCCTCGCAATGACACATGCTAATCACATTCCATTATGGTGGGCTCTTGTCCATTTCCAGACCTCTTATCTTATCTAACAGATTATCAAAATCGATCGGTTTAAATAAGTAGTCAACCGCTCCCATCTGGATTCCTCTCTTTTTGCGAATTCCATTAATTACCGATATCATCATCACTGGAATTGAATTTAGTGCCTCATCTCTCTTGAGAGCTTCCAGCACTGCAAAACCATCCATCTCAGGCATAAGCACATCTAAGGTAATAAGGTCTGGAGCACTTGTCCTGGCCTTCTCCAAAGCCTCTTCGCCGCTTAAGGCAAGAACTGCCTCATACCCTTCCGCTTCCAAATTAATCTTAATCAGATACCCCGCGGGGAATTCATCATCAATAATTAAGATCTTACGTCGTTTCATAATACCCCTCCTTCAAAAATATAGATTTTTATGGGGAATTTTATATAAAAAATGCCGGACCCCCCCCATAACGGGTTCCCCATACTCGTTATCGGCAGCCCGGCCGGTTCAACTGCAATGTTGTCTATCTAAGTAACCCCGAGGCTTTGCCCTTTCGGAATATTGAACTATTTCAAAAATCTCCTGTAGCAGCAAAGCGTAAGCTTTGCTTTCCTGCCCTTCTTTTGGGCGACCACCCCCTTTCCACGGAACCCCTACAATGTACAGATTCATCCAGCCCCTGAGATTCGATTTTTGCAGGGGTTGGATTCATCGGGACAACTACAAATTATACCTGAATTTCATATATCCACCTTTGAGCCTCAAATTCCTTAAGACGCTCCTCATCCACTACTGGCGCTGCCCGCAGAATAATCGTCCGTTCCCTCTCTATTTCATCCAGTAGCCTTTTTGCTTTCTCTGGACCATATCCCGCATTTATTAACCTTCTCAGCCACTCAGGAACCTTACCCTCTATCGCTACAGCCACTCCGTCTTCTGTAGATAATCCTTTTCCCTCTCTCGCTGACTCCGGCACCATCCAGAGAACCTCCCCCATCATCTCTTTCGCTACATCATTTCTCCAGTTATTCTTCTTATCGGTAATAATCCTGATCCCAGTCGCCCCCGCATTTGGTCTACCCACGAGCCTCTTGTTGATAATGGAGAGTACCGCCCTCGTGCTTATCTTAGGAGTTCCTGATATACGTATTATTCCTCCCGCTCCTCTCAGTTCTCGCTCGTCAATTATCAAGTTACTATCTATTGCCCTGACTACAACCTTTCGCGATAGACCGGCTCCAATCATAAAGTTCGTTAACATCTGCTTTATGACTTCTGTCCTTACATCTCTTGTGCTGGAAACAAAGACAAACCCGGCCTTTTTGAGATTCCCCTTTTTCTCTGCATCAATTATCCTCTTCATAACTTCAAGTACTGGCATACTCCCTGGCGTAACCTCAAGCTCCATTTCCATCATATACGGAGTGCCCTCTCTGACCGACTTTATATTCAAGAGATTCTCAACGTGAACCACGAATAAGTTCGTTGGCCTGCCCTTGCCCGCCTTTAGCTCAACTCCGTGCTTCGATAATGGCTGAGCCGTTGCTATCCCCGAGTCGGCGGCTTTAGTCGGCGATAACTCCGTTCCCGACCTGAAGGTTGCCCGTAGGCTACCCGACTTCCTGGAGCGACTGATTCCCATAAGATAACTGGCGACACTAGCAAGTTCTGCAATAATATAGAATAGCCCGCCAATATCTTCCTCACTTCCCAAAGCAATCTCAAATACAGGATACCCCGCCTCTTCTAATTTACTCGTCACCCTGAAGGGCGACCCACCAAAAACTGGTCGGGCACTCTTCAGAGTGCCATCCAACCTAACCGCAATGAATGCTGTATTCTTTCCATAGCTTTCAGTTTCAGGGCTGGCCT
>WJOT01000107.1 GCA_009619095.1 Clostridia bacterium | reverse complement strand
TTATAAGAGAAGACCACACTAGGTCCAGTCTTTGCATATGCCAGAGCAGGCAGAATAAATAATCCCGAACTAATCATTGCTCCCGAAGCAATAGCGAAGACATCAAGTAGACCGAGTTTCCTTTCTAATTTTTCTTCCATCTTTATTAAATAACTCCTCTTATAATTCTTCCAAAACAACAATATTATACTACTTCAAAAAATAAAATAAAGCAACTTTTTTCTTTATAATGTTCTCATTTTAAAGTAATAACGTCAACTTCAAATTTATATTTGACATAATGGGTTTTATATAATATTATTATTTAAGGCAAAAGGCCCAGCCTAATTGTACTATAGGGGAACCTGCTGAATAAAATGTGGTAAGGAAAGAAAAAGAAAAGGGTCTATTTTTCCATAGGACTTATGGTACCAATTATCGAGCATATCAATCTTTGGGAAGGAGGGTCGCTGTTCCGACGAATAAGGAGGAACGGGTTAGCGACGTCCCGATGAATAAATCGGGACCGGTCACCGACTGAAGCGAAGCAAAAGGAGGTGAAAAAGGTTTAGTAAAAACTCTAATTTTAAAAAGGGGGAGTAAATGAAAATTCATTGGAAAGTATGTTTTGCCAGTCTTCTTTTGTTTGCTTTTTTAATTCCTGCCTTGGCACAAGACCTTGAAGAAAGAGTGGAGACCTTAGAAATGTGGATGAAGGAACCTCCCCAGTATATCAAATCCTACGAAGGTGACAAGATAAAGATTGGGGGAGAATTAGAGTTTGAGTTTGTGAAAACTCAAGATGATGAAAAGTTCCCTGCTGACGACCCCCTGTGCCGTTTTCAAATGGACAAAGTTAGGTTTAAAGCTAAGGTGAAAGCTCGAGATGACATTGAATTTAAATTTAAACTGGATTTTGAAGATATTGACGAAGTAGAACTTGACGAAGCTTATTTGACTATTGTGGACATCGCTCCTTTTGACCAGGAGATTTCCTTGGGTCTTCAAGACAGATTCATTTCAGATTCCATTGAGAAATTGACAGAAGGCTCTCCAATGGCAAGGACTGCTTTCTGGAAAGACCCTGATTTAGGTATTCAGTATAAAGGGAGGTACAATACTGGTTATTGGTGTGTATCTTTTACCAATGGTCTACAATTGAAAGAGAAAGAGATTGGCGAAGATAAGAAAGGGAGAGATGAAATTATCCAAGATGATGATAAAAATTCAGATGAGAACAACAGCAAACAAGTGGGAATAGGTTTAGGTCTTGCTCCAAATCTTGCAGATCTGGGATTCCTCGATGTTTTAGTTTTTGGATATATTAGTAAACTATCCGATGATGACCTCGACTTTTTAGATGATGAACTTCCTGGTGCTCCTGCTGACAATGAGGACAAAACCCAGTTAAGGTTTGGTGCTAACCTTGCCTATACCAAAGACGCTTTGGAGGTTTATGGTCAGTATGTTAAAGCAGAGGACAGTTTTCTTCTTCGCCATTGTTGGTTTGTTCAGGCAAGTTATAAATTAGATTTGGACTTGCGTTACCTTAAGGCTATTCAGCCATTATTCCGTTATGGGGAGTATCGCACAAATCAGACTCTAACAGATAATAAGCCTCTCACCTGGGACAGGAAGAGAACTACTATTGCTTTACTCAACCATATTGAAGAACGGGTAATTTTAAAACTTGAGTATGCCCTTAATGATGAAATAACGGGTGGAGATAAACCTAAAAACGACGAATTCTTAGCTCAACTGGAATACAAGTTTTGATTTAGAGGAAATGTTATTTCATTAATTAACCTCCTTATAGGTAGAGAAAAATCTGTAGGGATTAAAAGAGATTTTTCTCTGTCTTAGTCAGGGGGTTAATTATGTTCAACCAAATATGAATACAAGTAAAGCTAAGATTTTTGTTTTTCTTTTTCTCCTTTTTTGTCTCGTTCTTTTCTTCTTATTCAACCTTTTAGCAAAAGAAAAGAAAAGTAAGGGTTCTCCTGTAGAAGAAAAGAAGAAACAAACTACATTTTTAAATGAACCAATTTTAATAATTGACTTGAAGGAAATCTGGTCTGATGAGACAGGAGTGCCTTATCGACCACGAGCAGTCAGATTTGATCATCTGGGAAGGATTATTGTAAATGATATGGGAAAAAAAGAAATATTGATTTTTGATAAGGAAGGAGATTTCATAAAGGCTTTTGGAAAAGAAGGGAAGGAAAAAGGAGAATTTTTGGGACATCTGGGAGGAATAGCTATTGATTCTGAAAATAGAATTTTTGTTGTAGATACTTACAATTATCGAATTCAGGTTTTTGATAAGGATGGTAATTTTCTATTTTGGTTTGGTGAGTTCGGCTCTGAAAAAGAGAAATTTTCTGAGCCCAGAGGAATTGTTGTTGATACTGATGGCAAGATATATGTTAGTGATACAATACAAAATAGCATAAAAACTTTTGACAATAACGGCCAGTTCCTTGAAATTTTAGGAGAAAATGGAGAACTCATTAAACCTGAATGGATTGCCCTTGGGAAAACAGGGAATATCTATGTTACTCATCGTAGTTCCTCTTGTGTTAATGTGTATGAACCAACAGGGGATTTTATTTTAAGCTTTGCCAGGCAGGGGGAAAATCCTGGAGATATAGAAGATGATGCCGAAGGGATTGTTGCTGATAAGGAAGGTCATATATTTGTTATAGACGAGGACGAAGCGAAGATTGAAGTGTACGATGAAACAGGTAAATATTTGCTTTCTCTTGGCAAAGGGTTGGGTTATGGTCCGGGAGAGTTTTTATCTCCCAAGGGAATCGATTTTGACAAAACAGATAAAAGATTGGCAATAGCAGATACTTGGAATAGTCGTATACAGATTTTCGATGTAAAAGATTTATTTAATAATAAAGGAGGCGAGGAAAAATGAAGTCGAGAAAAAAAACCATAGTTATTTTATCGCTGTTTCTATTTTTTTTGGTTTGTATGAATTTACAAGCTGAACAAAATACGATAACTGTTAGCCGGGTTTCAGACCATCCTAAAAAACACTACAAGAAGCTTAAGCCATTTATTGATTACATAGCAGAAAACCTTGAACATATGGGCATAAAAAAGGGAAGAGTTCTTTTAGCAAAAGATAATCATCGATTAATTAAATATCTGAGAGAAGGCAAAGTAGATATAGTGACCGAAACGCCTTTCTCTTCAATAATCTATATGGAAAAAGCAGGCGCAAAACCTCTTTTAAGAAGGTGGAAAAAAAGTGTTCCCATATATAACTCATATATATTTGTTAGAAAAGATAGTGGGATAAATTCTTTAAAGGACCTTAAAGGAAAAGTCATTGCTTTTGAGGACCCGGGTTCAACCACTGGCTATTTTCTACCAAAGGTAACAATTATAAAAGAAGGATTAGAAATGGTAGAGTTAAAAAATTATAAACAAAAACCACCTTCGGACAAGGTAGGATATTGCTTTGCTCATGGGGAACCAAATATTGCCCATTGGGTTCATAAAAGTTTAGTAGATGCTGGCGCTTTGAGCAATATAGAATACCAGGAGGCAGATGAAGTTCCTCCGCGTTTTCTTCCAGATTTTAAAGTTATTTATAAAAGTGAGTCGGTTCCACGCAATTTAATCTTGGTTCGTGGTGATATGAATCCAGAAATGCAGACAGCAGTAAAAGATATTCTTATTAATATGAGACTTAATAAAGAAGGTAGAAAGATTATGTGGAAATTATCAAAGACTCTTCACTTTGATGAATTTCCAGAAGGTGTGGAAGAAATTATTGAAAAATTTAAAGAAAAATATGAGTTAATTAAAGAAGAAATAGAAAGAGAGTATCCAGAATAAATATAAAAAATCAACAGCAATAGCAATAGAAGACAGCTAACCAACCAAAATGGTAGTAAATTTATAACTTAAGGAGAAGAAAATGTCTCGCAAAAAAATTCCTATTTTAATTGTATTATTTATTTTTCTATTCTGTATTAATTTACAAGCAGGTCAGAATACTATCACTATAAGTAAAGTGACTTCCCATTTTCAGAAACAATATCAACAACTCAAGCCTTTAATTAAGTATGTAGCTAAGCAACTCAAACATATGGGAATAAAAAAGGGCAAAGTCCTTTTAGCCAGAAATAATCAGGAGTTGATTAAGTTTGTTAAGCAAGGCAAAATCGATATAGTTACAGAAACACCTTTTTCTTCAATGCTTTTTATCAAGAAAGCAGGAATGAAAATTCTCCTGAGAAGCTGGAAAAAAGGAGTCTCCAGTTACCATTCGGTCATATTTGTTAGGAAAGACAGTAAAATAAACTCATTAAAGGGCCTTAAAGGAAAGGTTATTGCTTTTGAGGACCCGGGTTCTACCACAGGATATTTCTTACCAAAAGCAGAGATTATAAAAAAAGGATTCCCATTGGTTGAACTTAATAATTACAGGGAAAAGCCACCCTCTGACAAAATAGGATATTGCTTTGCAAATGGTGAAGTGAATATAGTCCATTGGGTTCATAAAGGGGTTGTGGCTGCCGGTGTATTGGATAATTTAGAATACCAAAATCCAGAAAAAGTTCCAGAAAAGTTTATGCCAGATTTCAAGATTATTTATACCACTGAAGAAGTGCCCCGTGCATTAATGCTAATTCGTGGAAATATGGATCTCCAGTTACAAAGAGAGATAAAAAAAATCCTTGTTAATATGAAATTTTCCAAAGAAGGCAGAAAGGCTATGTGGAAGATGTCCAAGACAGTAAATTTCGATGAATTTCCAGAAGGTCCTGAAGAAACAATGAAAAAATTTAAGGAAAAATATACTTTAATTATAGAGGAAATTGAGAGACTCGACATTAAATAAATTTTTCAATTAACATTGTATTAAAAAATGGAACTTAGAAAAAAGTTAAAAGACCTGTTTAAGGTTAAACATATACATACTAAGTATAGTATACAGATTCTTTTTATAATTTTTTTGGTCACTATTTTACTTACTCTTTTTAGTTTAATCCGATTTCGTAAGGGAATGAAAATGGTATCAGCTTCTGTGGAACAACTTACGGATGAAGCGCTTTACGAGCAGATGGAGAGAAAGGCGGAGGTAGTAATTACAACGCTTGCTAAAGATTTAATAGACCCTGTTTACTATTTGGATATAGAGACTATTACTGACTTATTTACTACTATTAGAGATCAAAGGGATACAATATATGTCTATCTATACGATGTGGATGGCAAAATTATTAGTGATGGAACAGAAGAAACCCCTTTACTTCATAAAGTTTTGACTGATGAGGTAAGTAAAAAGGCTGTGGCAAGTGAAAAATTTCTTTTACAGAGGAAGGGAGATGTTCTGGACGCATCTATGCCCATCTATATAGAAGATGAAAAGTTAGGAGGGGCAAGGATAGGATTTTCCCTGGAGAAGATAAAGGCCGATATTTTAAGACAGAAAAAAGCAATAGGTTCTATAACAAAAAAGAATATGAAAAGCACCCTTGTCACTTCCATGATAATAAGTGGAATTTTTATTCTTTTAGGTATAATTTTTGCTTTAAAGATTGCTCAATTGTTAGTTCGACCTATTCTTAAATTAATTAATGTAACCAGAAAAGTTGGTAAAGGCGATTTAACTGCTAAGGTAGAGATAAAAAGTGGTGATGAGTTGGAAGAAATGGCGAATTCCTTTAATCAGATGACCGAAGATTTGTATAATCTCCACCAGGAAGAAAAGGAAATGGCTAAAAAGATTGCTGTAGCAGAGGAAAGGGCAAGGTATGCAACTATCCTTGAAGAGAAGAATCAACAATTAGAAACAGCTTATCAAGAACTGAAATCTGCCCAGCGCCAGCTCATCCAATCTGAAAAGATGGCCACTGTGGGCACTTTAGCAGGAGGAATGGCTCATGAAATAAATACCCCTTTAGGGACAATACTCACCAATACCGAGATGTTACTCAGGGAAGTCAAAAATAAAGAGCAAGGGGCGAGTCTGAAACTCATTGAGGGAGCAACCAATCGCTGCCGAGACATAGTCCGGTTCCTGTTAAAATATTCTCGACAGGCACCTGTAGAATTCCAGCCAGTGGAGCTAAATAAAGTAATTGACGATGTCTGCTTTCTGTTAGAATATCAGCTTTCAAACGACGGCATAACCATAAATAAAAAATATGGCGTGCTGCCTAAAATAGAAGGAAATGTGAACGAACTGGAACAAGTTATAACCAATGTAATCTTGAATTCTAAAGATGCCATTATCAAGACCTATAATGAGAAAAAAGGTGAAGGAAATATCCAAATCAGGGCCTATCAAAAGGAGAATTCCTTATTCATAGAGAGCCAGGATGACGGTTGCGGAATTCCCCAGAAAGATATAGACAAAATATTCGACCCATTCTTTACTACCAAGGACATAGGGAAAGGGACAGGATTGGGATTATCGGTAAGCCAGAGAATCATCGAACGACATAATGGGAAGATAAAAGTAGAATCAGAGCCTGGACAGGGAACTACAGTCAGAATAGAGTTACCAATAAAGGAAGATTAAAGGAAAAAGGAGAACAAAATGAAAGAACAAATCTTAATCATAGAAGATGATGAGGCTTTCCGCAAGACGCTGACTAACCTCTTAAAAAAAGAAGGCTATTCTGTCACAGGTGTTAGCGATGGTTTTCAGGCAATTGAGTTAGCGAAAAAGAGTCTTTTTGAGCTCATCATTGCAGATGTGAGACTACCTAAGGGTATGGACGGTATAGAAGCAGTAAGTATAATAAAAGGGATTAGACCTGAAATAAAGGTTATAGTAATCATAATAACCGGCTATACGGATGAGAACGCTCCCGTAAGGGCTCTAAGGATGGGGGTAGATGATTACCTCTACAAACCATTTAAGATGGAGGTGTTCTTGCATAGCGTAGAGCGAAATATAAAGATGTATAGGTTAGAGGAAGAGAAAAAGGAGCATCTGGAGATGTTAGAGAAGATGAACGAGGAGTTAAACGTAGCACAGCATGAATTAATCCAGTCAAAAAAGGAACTCGAGGATTATAGTAAGAGATTAGAGCAGAAGGTTGAAGAGAGGACAAAACAATTAAAAGAGACCCAGTCCCAGTTAGTGCAATCAGCAAAGATGTCCACCATCGGTCAGCTCGGCTCTGCCGTTGCTCACGAGTTAAACAACCCCATCGGTGGCATCCTGGGGTACGCACAATTTATCCTCCAGAAGTTATCAAAGCCTGATGTTGTTCCTAAGGATTTTAAGACTTGTAAGCAATATATTGCATACATCGAAGAAGAAGCGAAGCGTTGCAAGTCGATTGTGGAGAATTTACTTTCATTTTCCCGCAAGCCCTTGATAGCTCTTGAGTCTGTAGACATAAAACAGTTAATCGAAAACACCCTTTCAATTATAAGACACCAGCTGGAGTTACAGAATATCAAACTTACTACTAATTATGAACCAAAGTTACCTTCTATATCTGGCAATGTCAACCAATTGCAGCAGGTCTTTACCAACATTATCATTAATGCCCAACATGCCATGCCCAAAGGTGGAAAATTGAATATTCGGGTAAGCACCAAGATGAAGGACGGAAAGAAACATCTACAGATTAGCTTCAAAGACACTGGCTGTGGAATCCCTAAGAAGAACTTAGAAAAGGTGTTCGAGCCATTCTTTACCACTAAGGAAGATTGGCAATCAATAGGGTTAGGACTATCTATAACTTACCAAATTATTAAGGAGCTTAAGGGCATAATAACTGCACAGAGCAAGGTGGGTAAGGAAACGACGTTTACGATTACCTTGCCGGTCAGTTCCAGTTAGTAAATTAAAAAGGGGCCTCAAGGATGAAAAATAAAAGTAAGAAAATATGTGTGCTCGTTGTTGATGATGAAGATGTGATGCGTAATCTATTCACTGACCTGCTCACTGAACGAGGATATGAGGTCATCGCCGTTAAGAATGGTCTGGAGGCAGTAGAAAAAGTCAAAGAGATAAATTTTGCCATCGCCTTCATTGATGTCCATATGCCGCTGATGAATGGAGTTGAAACTCTAATGACAATTAAGAAAATCAAACCTCAAACGAGAATTGTGATGATGGATAGCTTTCCCAATGCCTTAATAGAAGAGGCGAGGAGAGAAGGGGCGATAACCTGCATTCACAAGCCATTTGAGATAAATGAAGTAACAGATATAATGGAAGAGATTGTGGAACAAAAGGAGAGGATATGAGTGAAGGTAATATCTTAGTCATTGATGACGAAAAGACGATGTGTAATCTCTTAAAAGATAGTTTGTCTGAGCAAGGTTACAACGTTACTACTACCCAAAAGGCAAAAGATGGTTTACAGCATGCACGAAATAGTTTATTTGACCTGGTAATTACGGATTTAAAGATGCCCAAGATCGATGGCATAGGAATAATAAGGCGAATTAAGGAATTTGACACAGATAATATGGTAATCGTCATTACCGGCTACCCTTCTTTCGAAACCGTTCGGGAAGCACTCAGATTGGGTGCTTATGATTATATCACTAAGCCGTTTAACTTAGAAGAGATATTCTTTATAGTAAAAAGAGCGGTAGAATTTCGTCGCCTCCAGTTAGCCAATAAGAAATTAATGAAAGAATTGGAGGAAGAGAATATTATCTTAGAGAAAAAGGTCGAGGAAAGGACCGGGGATTTAAAAAAACTTTATCACAATATGCAATCTGCATATATGGCTACAGTTAAAGCCCTGGCTCAGACGATTGACGCCAAGGACCATTACACCCATAGTCATTCACAAAATGTAACTAAATATGCGGTAGCCATTGCTAAAGAAATGGGATTTTCTCAACGGGAAGTACACACTCTTAGAGAAGCCTGCCAGTTGCACGATTTAGGGAAGATAGGCATTCATGACTATATCTTAAATAAATCCGAGAAACTTACCCAAGAGGAGTGGGAGAAGATAAGGTCACATTCCTTGCGAGGAGCAGAAATCTTAGAACCTTTGACTTTCTTGGATAAGGTGATTATATTGATAAGACAGCATCATGAGAGATATGACGGAACAGGTTATCCGAATGGACTGAAAGGAGAAGAAATAAAATTAGGTGCCCGGATAATAGCTGTGGCTGACGCCTTCGATGCCATGACATCTGAAAGGCCATACCGTAAGGCCTATTCTAAGGAATACACTATTTCCAAACTTAAGGAGACCAGCGGTACTCAATTTGACCCCCAAATAGTAAAGGCCTTCCTGGAGGTTTTAAAGAAAGAACCCGGGATTGTATAGCAGGCGACGCTGCTTTAGCGGGATAAGTGGTTTCGCCTACCAGAACAGATTTATTTGATTTTAGCAGAAGAATTTTTTATCCGTTGAGAAATTAAGTTTTGTTTTATTTATCTTATGTTTTATCTGCGCAAAGACGCTTTAGAAAAAATATATTCAGGTATTTTAACATCGAATTCAATATAATCGATGATGAATTCTGTTCCTGCTCCTTTTTTTAATACATCTTTAAATACCATTTTCTTGGGATACCACCGCTTCCCTACCTTAAATACTTCATTAATAACAAGTCTTTTCAAAAGTTTGCCACTCTTTGCAAAAAGCTCTTCTTTCAGGGGCAGAAATCTTTCCTTATCAACCCACATTTTCCGCCGGTAGTAAGCTATACCTTCCTTCTTCGCCGAAAGCTCAAGAACGTAGCAATCGCGGCCATTTATATTCTCTTCCCTTGCCAACTCCGCATTATACATATTACTCAGTTTCGGGTCTTCCATGTAATCTTCATAGGATAAGTCAGAACCCATCACAGAACGCTTTAACATATGGCCGGCTATTTTAATTATACGATCCGTTGAAGGTGAGTAAATCCATAATTTATCACCAAGTTTAAGCATTTTTGTGCCCTTCTCCCGGGCGGGTGAAAGGTACTCGGTAAAAGCTTTGTTAATACCCCTTATCCAGGATTGTGCCTGTAAGGTACGCGTGGACCTCCGCCCCTTTATAACCATAGTAGAGATAACCTTTCGGTTTTCAGCGATATAATTAGCGTCAACTTTTTCCAGGATGGTTTTGCCCGAAGGCTCCTGTCCATAAAGAAAACTGCAGCTTATTAACAAAATAAAAAGAACCAATTTTCTCATACTTCTAACTCCTTAAATAATTGTGAAGTCTGTCTTTTATAAATTCCAATTCCCGCAAACATCGTGCCCACCACCGAGGCAACAAGACCAGGCACAAATCCAATAACATAACTCCATCCCGTTACCCGCGCCCGCATAACATTAGATATAAGCATAGTAGATTTTTGCATCATAGCTGCAAAATCGATTCCTGTATATTGCAGGTAATAGGAAATGGCTAACCCGAGCACTGTTCCCAGGATAGAACCGATAAAACCAATGATGATTGATTCATAAATCATCCAGCGGTAGAGACTCCCCTTAGGTTCTCCCATAGCAAGACGAACACCTATTTCACCATAACGACGCAGACCATTTATCAAACCGGAATTCCACAGAACGATTGACATCACCACTACGAAAATGAGAACTATTAGCCCTCCAAAAACATCCACCAAATCCAGATACTCTCTGAGCCCACTTTGTTGACTCAAACTAAACATTATAGGAGAAAATTCATCGTCATCTCTTAAAAATTTATCATTAAATCTCTGTGTTAATGCCAACATAGCGTCATCATTATACACCATATTTTCAGAATAACCCACAATCTCACCTGCACCATCCTCCATATCAAGGGCATACTGAACATCTTTGATATCGGCGATAATAGTGCCTCTATCCATTGCTGTTATACCAAAACGCACAGTCCCGGAAACTTTGAAATTATATATAGCCATAGCGCCGTTCATAGTGGAACCAATTAAAGTAGCTACCTCACCTATTTTAACACCCAGTTTTTGGGCAAATTCTTCACTGATTAATATTTCATTTTTCTTTTGGGGCAGTCTTCCGCGCACCACCGCATTCTTTAGATTCAATATATCTTTCTCCTGAGATTCCGGGCTGAACAAATCTACCCCTAATCCCATTACCGGACCTTGCGCGCGCGTCTCGCCCCGCTCATCCGGGATATCCAGCAACCCTCCAAAACGGGTCCGCGGTGTCCATACCATATTTTTTTCACTACTTCGTAATCGTTCCAGTAGACTATTAACCCCTAAAAGAGCCAAATCATTAGGCGTCTGGTCAGCCATTTCTTCATAAGCCCGGGTCGTGATTTTTACATGACCTGTATCAAATTTAGCATTGGAATTAACCAGGTCATCCATTGTGCCTTTCATAAAACTATAAAGAAATACAGTCAAAAAAGCACCTGCACTCACCATCAATACAGGAAACAGACTCCGGGAACGGTCTCTCAATAAACCTTTTATTAAGAATCTAATCATGATATTTTCCCTTTCAAAGCCTCTGTTGGCTTCATTTTTGAAATTTTTCTAGTGGGTAAGTAACTTACGATTGTTACAGTTGCCATAACAATAAGTACCGTACCTAAAACAAGGCCCACAGAATATGATGGATACAACCTGCCTGCCAGGGCAAAACCGTACTCCTCTGTAGCTTGGGGTATCTTCATACCTCTTTTACTATAAAAGATTATCCAGGGGATTCCATAAATTGCTGCTACACCAACGGCAAGAATTCCATGCATTGCTCCTTCAAGGGTAAATAGAGATATCACTTGACGTCGGGTCATACCCAGAGCAATGAGAGTGCCTATCTCCTTTCTGCGCTTGAAGATAGAGAGCACCTGCGTATCAAAAATTGCCAGCATTGCCAGAAAGAGCAATATAACATACAAGATACCTGCGCTAATTCTTTTTGACCTTACCATTTCATTAATATCAGTCAGTAAAAAATTTTGATCCTTGAATTTCCAATCGGATACATCCCCACACCAAAAACTTTGGTGTGGGGATACATCTCCTTGACCTTGAACATTTTGACCTACTACAATTATGGTCGCCTCATCTTTCATACCAGTCATTTTCTGCAACTCTTCAAGTGGCACCCATAACTGCCCTTTATCCATAGTCGGTACCTTTGTATTCATAATTTCCACTATCTTGCCTTCAACAGCATCAAAAGTTCCCTGGACATCTCTCCAGCGTATTGTTAAATAATCACCGATACCAAGAGAAGTGCTTTTTGCCATGCGTCTTCCGATTAAGACAGGTAATGCATCTTCTTCTTTATCCAGACCCGCTGAGGGTATTCCAAGAATTGTCTGCCCGGGCTCAATCCCTTTCAGGAGCACCGTTTGAATTCTTCCTTCAGGATAGATTGCTGCCTGCCTGATTAAAATCGGCGTGGCTTTTTTATCTTTTATCAAACCGGCAAGCTCTGCGGGTATCGGGCCGTGACTCTCATCATAAGAGAGAGGGTCAAAGGGGTCATAGTTCTTGTGCCAGTATTGACCGCCGGCGATCTCATCTTCAATCACTGCCTGAGAGCCATGTTTCAGCATTCCCGTAAAAATACCCTGATGCCAGATAATAAGAACATAAGCAAGCGAAAGGACGGCAACATTGAGCCAGGTCCTAAGACCAGCTCCCTTGATATTTCGATATGCTAATTTTAACGCTAACATTTTTTCTCTCCCTTTTGTTCCCTCTCCCCCTGTGGGAGAGGGTTAAGGTGAGGGGATTTACCTAATGTATAACTTCATCTTTGGCAACCCGGCCATCAACTAAATAAATTTTTCTTTTTAAATAGCGGATTACCTTCTCATCATGCGTGGCAAAAATAAAAGTAGTTTTCAATTCCTTATTCAATTTAACCATTCTTTCTAATATATTATATGAATTTTCAGCATCCAGATTAGCAGTAGGTTCATCAGCAAGAACCAGCTCCGGTTGTTTCACAATAGCACGGGCAACTGCTACGCGCTGAGACTCCCCTCCGGAAAGCTGTGCGGGTCTGTAGTCAATCTTATCGGTCATTCCCAGCCATTCCAGTGCATCCAGCACTTTCTTCTTTCTTTCTTTTTCAGACATCTTCATGATGAGCAGGGGAAATTCGACATTTTCAAAGACTGTATATACCGGCAACAAATTATACGTCTGAAAAATAAACCCCATATGCCTGCATCGCAGCCGGGCAGCTTCCTTATGAGACAGCACCTCTATCTTTTTACCCAATACAGTAGCACTTCCCTCGGAGGGGATATCGAGCGAACCGATAATATTTAGGAGAGTTGTTTTCCCCGAACCACTGGGACCAATAATACCGCAGAATTCTCCTTTTTCAAATTGAAGATTAATATCTCTTAGCGCGGTAAATTGACTCTTTCCCATAGGATAACGTTTTACTAAACTTTCTACTTTTATCAATGGCATTGTCCTTCCTCCTCTCATATCTGTTCATCAGTGGTTATAAGTAAACATACACTGCACACCTGTACCGCCATACATACCTGTTTCATCTTTCCTGCTGGAAAAAATGGACAAATTAACCATCCAGTTATCATAAGTCCTCTGCCAGTCAAAATATGTATATATTCTCTCCGCTCTCCAGTCATAATACCATATGGCGTTAACACTATCCAGTAACGTTACACTGAAATCTATTGACAAAGCTGAAAACCTGTTAACATTCTCCTGCTCAAATACTTCTGGCCCTGATGACTCGATAAAATGTTCAAATAAAGTATGGATACCGGGTCCTATTGCAAAAGTGTAATCAGTACCAACAGTCAAAAACTCCTCCCAGAGATTTTCCTTTCTATTTATCTTTATTTTCCCCACAACCGCTTCAAACCATAAGCCCACGCCTATATCCCAGTTACCATCAATACCGTACCTGTTCTCAGAACCCTTCGCCAGCTCGGGCCTAGGAGCCATCTTCCTCTTCCAGTCCTCAGAGTCGAGATACCTTCGGTGAAAACTGAATGCTATTTCTCCCCGGGGCACAGGGTGTTGAAAACGGCCTCCGAATTCCAATCTATCTTCGTCTGTCTTAAATGTCTCCAGTCCTTTAAGTTCATCGTTACCATACAAGCCCCAGACCCAGATGTTCGCATTGTTCAGGAAATAGTACCGGCCAAGCAAACCATAAACCCCATCGGTTAACCCTAACGGGTCGCGAACATCAACCTGGTCGAACCACATCAATGAGCGGAGAACTTTCGCCGGCCCGAAATTTATCTTTTGCAAGCCAAGCCGCATCTCCAGCTGTGAAGTCGCATAACGTGCCCACAAGCGGTAGAGCTTCAGGTCATTATCCTCATCAAAAATATATGCATTCAATGAAATATCACCATCAATATCGCTTCCCTCAGTCAGGCGATGGGAAACCATCAATTCAGGAATATACCTTATACCTCCATGCAAGTCTTCACTATAGCCAACCCAGGCTGAAGCCTGTCCGTTCACCATAATCTCTTCAGCCCTCAAACAGTTACTGCATAGTGACGACAATATAAAGATTGACAATAATAAATATATTTTTTCCATATTTATTTCTTCAAAACTCCATAATAGAAGAAATTAAATGCATCTTTCATCAGTGAAGCAAAATCCGGATACAGCTTTTGCAGATTCTCGTCTTTAAAAACCTCTTTCATTACATTCATCATATAAATAACGAAGTCAACTTTGATATCGGAACGGATTTCCCCATTTTTCTGTGCCTCCAAAAATATTCTCCTAATCTCGTTAAGGGATTTCTTATTTTCTTCTTCAATATATTTCTTCAATTCCGGCTCAGTGCCCATCATAAGGTCTTTTATGAATTCCCTGCTATATTTATCAGCATACTCCATTTTCGTCACCAGCACTTTCTTGAGTCTTTCTTCAAAAGGCGCCTCCATTGCCAGAATACTATTTATGCGCTCTCTTCCTTCACCATATATACTTTCCAAAACATGCTTCGCTATAGCAGTCTTATTAGGGAAATATCTATAAAAAGTCATTTTGCTGACCCCTGACTGTTGACATATCTCCTCAATACTAACCCGCTTAATCCCATAACGGAAAAATAACTCCTTCGCCGTTTCCACCAAATGGACCATTTTTGGACTTAATTCTTTACTTTTTATTTCCTTCATATTACATTTCCTCCATCAAAATACGAAAATAGTAACATATTACTATTCCCGTAATTACTATAACACGGTTACTTGAATCTGTCAAGTACATTTTTGGAAAGAATTCCAGGAAGGATTTTTACAAAGATTTAAAGAGGGGGATATTTCAGAGAAGGTACTTAAAAGACATAAGAAAAGATGGAACCTATCTTTCCTCTTTGACAAGATTTTCGATCTTCTTCTTCAATATCTTAAAATCAAATGGTTTAGATATAAAATCTCGGGCTCCAGAAAGCAGTGAATCTTCCTGTGCAATTTCATCGGTCAGAGCGCTCATATGAATTACCGGAATGTTTTTAAGATCTTCTTGGGAATTTAACCATTGGCAGAGTTCTATCCCTGTAGCGTCAGGTAACATAATATCTATTAACATCAGGATAGGTCGATTTGAGGAAAGCCACTCTTTGGCTCTTATTGCATTTGTTCTTGTTTCAGCCCGATAGCCAAGCTTTTTTATAAATACTGAGAGTAGCTTTTGTATTTCCTCATCATCATCTACTATCAAAACTGTTTTATTTTCCATTATCTTTCTCTTTTTCAAAAAGTGGGGTTGATAATCTAAAATGGGAATTTACTGTAACCAGTAAGCTTCTAATCAACAAAAGCTTTTTTTGAACTTCTTCAAGTTCTTTGATTGAATGTTTTTTCTTAAGTATCCCATGACATTGACTCAACTGTTCTAAAACCCCATTAATAATTTTTTGGTCGCGATGAATTAATTTATTTAATACAAGCATTGTTTCATTGAATTCTTTAACAAAATCTTTGAGCATACTTCCGCGACGTAATTGAATATTGCAGAAGTTACCTTTTCTTATTTCCTGCAACGCTTTACGGACTCGAAATAGAGGGCCAGCTACCTTGTGGGACAAATATATACCTAATAGGAAATTGCCGCCTATAAAAAGCAATAAAATCAAAATTAACGTCTTAAAAAAATCCATAACCATATTACTTTGCTTCCAATCAGAGACAATAGTCGAAAGACGAGATATTCCCCAGCTAATAAAAATTCCCTCTATCAAAACAATAAAAATTATTATCAAAACAAACCAAAACTGTAATTCAGGCTCAACAATATATTGTTGTCTGAATTGTTTCTCTCTCATATTTTTAACGATTGTTAACAATAATTTCTACTCTTTCCAATGATTCTTCAGAAATCTCCCCCTGACAAAATATCTCTACCTCTGAGCGAACAAGCATTCTAGCCAATTCTCCAGAAATCTCTTTGGCAGTTATTTCCGCAATTGTTTTATTTCTACAATAGACAATTACATTAATGGGAAAGGTAAAAAAATGTTTTTTAATCCAATCGGAAGTTTCCTGTAAAAGTTCCCCGCCAAAATCGCTGAACTCATGTTTTTCCAAAAGAATCGGCGGGGATCGATAAAGCATCTTAAAATCTAGACTAATAAAAAATCCTTCCGGCTCCTGATGAGCAAACCCCGAAATAGTAAAAGGGTTACGGACGAATGTATGTAAACTCCCTGTGGCATCATAATAACGTAGGATAGTAGAATAGGGATATCCAACTTTAAGCACTTTACCGTTTTTGTCTCGGCCATCAAAAAGAATAGTTTCCGGGGGTAAACCTCGCCCAGAATATTTCCGAAAAGTCTCACCTGACTCATCGGCAACTATTAGCTCCCAGCGGGCTAATTCTTTAGCCTTCTTAGGATCTGGTTCTTTAAAAGTCGCTTGTAAATCCCTAAGAGGATAAAAAATGTACACTTTTTCATCACGAATGTGGTGAGTGAATGGAATAATTACTTGAGTGCTTTTCACTAGTTCAGGCAAGGAATCCTGTGGTTGTTTTTCCCAGCCAGAAGGTTTCTTTAATAGAATCTCTTCTTCCGTTTTAAGACTCTCAAGAATTTCGCGATTCTGTTCTATGGGTATCTCCAGGTGGGGTTTTGTGCTTTTGAGTTCTAAGACCTCTTCCCCTTCTATAATTACTTCGGGCAACTCACCTTTCTCTCTAGACCCGGCAAGTGTAGTAATCCCTACTAGAGCAATACATATGCCAACTGCTAACAATTTTAAGGGATTTATTTTAGTAAATATCTGAAAGTTATAATTCCCCATTGGTCTCCTCCATTAGTTTCTAAAGGTTCGAAAACCCATCTTTTAATTGCCTCCATTGCTAACCGGTCCAATTTACTATAACCCGACGTACGCTCAAGATATAGTTTCTCCCTAATCTTCCCCTCAGGAGAAACATAAAATTTTATAACAACATCAGCCTCAATATGCTCAGCCCTTGCCCAATCAGGATAAACCGGTATATATGAAGTAAGAATCTTTCTTCCTACCACGGGCCCCATAATTTCTACTGACTTCTTCTCTGGCTTTGCTTCTCTAATCAAGCCGACTTCTGTTTTCTCAACCTTTTCAGCAACGGGTTTGGCTATTTTTTTTAAATCTTCAGAAGTTTTTATTCTTTGTTTTGCTAACAAAACCCTCTTGCCATATCCCAACGAAGTTCCTTTTCTATATCCTAAAGTTGGTCTAGTGACGGTAGGTCTTCTTTTTTTGATAGACACAGTGGCTTCTTTGAGTGTCGGTGGTTTATATGTATATTTTACTTGCTTAATCTCTACTTCTTTAATGTCTTTCAATGGAGAATGTGAAGTTTTTTTCTCTAAGTCGATGGGCTGGCTGTATGATATCTTCCCTACCGCAACCTTGCCAACTTCTTCAATTTTAATATCTGGCTCATGAGGAGAAAGCATGTCCAATTTTTCTTCACTATAGACTTCTCCATCTGGAATAATTTCAGAAAGTTTCTCTCTTTTTACATATTTATCCTGAGTAAGAGATATTTGTGGTCCAGGACGGACCTCTATGGTTCTGTCAAAATCTATCTTTTCCGAAACTTCCTTTAATGTTTTTTCCCTATCTATTTCCGGTTCAGTTATCTCTTGAAATTTTGGTTTCTTAAAAACAGGAAGAGACATTTTGAAAAATTCAATGATATTTTTTGGAGGAACTTGTCCGGGCATTTCTTGAATAACAAGAATATCTGGTTCAATTTCTATCAATTCAATATTTTCTAAAAAAGTCGCCTCTACCTCTTTTGCCTTAAGTAAATATGAATAATAAGACATAAATAGCAGGCTATGAGCTAAAATTGAAATCATAAAAGAGATATGAACGCACCTTTTCTCGAGCATTTATCTTTTACCTCTTTTGTTTCCGTTCTACCTTGATAGAAACCGTCCTTGCTCCACATTCTTTACTGATACTCATAGCCTCGAGGAGCCATTTATGAAGTGCCTGCTGATCGGCCCTGATTATAACATACTTATCCCTGGTTTCCTCTATTTTTCTACTGAGAAGCAAATGAACATTTTCAAAGGGAAGCTCTTCTTCATTAACTGCCCATTTGCCATATTGGGAGATGCTGATTGTAACGTTCTCCCTTTCCTCTGCCTCGCCTGTAATAGCCTTAGGTAAGACAATCTTCATCGCAGGTTGTAGAAAAAGAGGGGCTGTCACCATAAATATTATCACTAAAACTAGTGCTACAGCCACCAGAGGAGTTATCTCAAGTGTTGTAATGTTTTCTTCTTCAACATTGGATAAATCTGACTCAGCCATATATTATCTCCCTTGTATTTGGCTCTTTCATCGCTCCTTTAAAATTGCCAACTTCACCGCCCCTTGCTGCCGTGCACAGTCTAGTATATCTACTATTTGTTTTACATGATTCTTTGGCGAAGCAAGAAGTATTACCATGCGATCTTTACTTTTTGGAATAGCTACTCTTAAAGTAACTGCTAGTTGTTCCCATGAGACAGGCTGTCCATTTACTTTAATTTTTCCATCAGCACTCAGATAAATGTTTACATTTTCAGATTGGACAACTTTACCTTTAGCAGCTCCCATTTTCGATGAAGTAACCTTTATGCCAGTCTGCATTACAAAAGGAGCAGCCACCATAAATATGATTACAAGAGTCAGAGAAACATCTACCAAGGAAGTTAAATTTATTTTATTTATGGAGGTCCCTTCTTCCATTCTGAAACTCCTTTTAATCGACATTCAGATAGTTCACTACTCGCATCTGATTGGCTTCCAACACAATTGAAAGATTTCTGACTTTCCTCATAAAATAGTTGAATATTACCACAGAAGGAATAGCTATGGCCAGTCCTGTAGCTGTGGTTAGTAAGGCTTCTGAAATCCCCGCTGCGACAACCGATGGCCCGCCAGAGCCAGAAATTGCCAAATCGTGAAAAGCCTTAATAATACCTATCACTGTACCAAACAAGCCAATAAATGGACAAATGGTCCCCAGTGTGCCCAACACTATTGTAAATCGTTCCATTTTCAACCGTTCTTCCAAACGTGTTGCATTCATTAATTCTATTAATTGTGATTTCGTTTTTTGATGATTCATTATGCCAACCTCCACGAGCCTTGCCAATGGATTTTGAGTTGACTTACAGCGATCTAATGCCTCATTGAATTTTCTTTCTTCAATATATTTTTTCACGATAGTCATAAAGTTTCCTACATCCAGTTTGATTCTATGGAAAAACCACCATCGTTCTATAGTAAAAGACAGAGCTAAAACAGAACAAAAAACAAGAATAACCATAGTAAAACTTCTACGAATAACCTCTATTAAATCAACAGTAATCATGTAACTTATCCTCCTATTTTACTAATATAATCTCCACTCTCCGATTTTTTCTTCTTCCTTCCTCAGTAGCATTGGAGGTAATGGGCTTTGTATCACCAAAACCTTTGGTAGTGAATCGGTCAGGAGAAAGTTTTAATTCTTCTACAAAATATCTTAGTACAGATTTTGTCCTTTCTTCAGAAAGTATCTGATTGTTAGGGAACCGGGGAGTATGAATGGGTAAATCACAAGTATGACCTTCCATGCTTATCTTGCGATCAGGATATTTTTTAATAATATGGGCAACCTTATTTAGTATCACCTTAGCTTCGGGCTTTAACTCTTCTTCCCCTAAAGCAAAAAGGAGCTCTGCAGCCAGAGATATTACCATACCGCGATCGGTTTCCTTGTTAATAGAAATCATAGGAATAAGAGCATTAACAGGCTCTTCCTCAGTTACCACAGACACCAGGGGTTTGAAAGTATCAATCTTTATCTGAATTGAGGGGCTTTTACCTTCATTTCCTACCTCATCTTTAATGCTTAAGACTGCATTGTAAACCCCGTCAGGAAGAATATTGTCTCTATTGTTTTTCCCATCCCAGGATATAATTTGCGATGGTCTTCCTATCCCTTTAAATGTTTTCACCGCCGGCTCAGGTCCTGTAATTTTGAGAATCCATTCAGCTATATCACTGGCATCTCTATAATCAAGATAAAAAGTTGTAGTATCTTTTACACCATCATTATTTGGTGAAAAGAGAGTCGGTTCGACAGAAAGTTGCACGTGTGGTGGGGTATTATCGATTTTAAGAATTTTCCTGGTGGTGTTTATTGAATTACCCACTATATCTTGAACCCTTAACAAATAGTTATAAATGCCATCTTTTAAGATGTTACCATCTTTATCCTTACCCTCCCAAACAATTGTAAAAGGAGGATTACCTTTGTCAGAAAATTTCCTACAAATTTTATTTTCATAATTTTCTATTTCTAAGTCCCACTGCTCAGCAGAACTTTCATCTCTATACTCTAAAACAAAACTAACCTTGTCTTTGAATTCATCACCATTTGGAGAAAATATAGCTGGCTGGACGCTTACACTTACCTGGGGCTTAGTGTTATCGATAACAATAGATTCCAAAGGTGTAGCAACATAATTACCTACTTCATCAGTGACTTCAAAGATATAACTATATTTACCATCAGGAAGGGGTTTCTTATTATCTTTCTCTCCAAGCCAGGAAACCGCTGGTGGTGGATTCCCCAGCCCTGTATATGTCCGTTCTACCTCATCTTTATCTTTCATAATCTTCAATTTCCACTCTTTTATCCTGTTAAAGGCACTAACTTCAAGACTAAATTTCACAGAATCTTTAAAACCATCTGCATTGGGTGAAAATATATCCAAATCTGGTTTAACCGAGATAGTGGGTCTGGTAGCTCCAATAACAATCTTCTGCGGAGATATTTTAGAACTATTCCCAACCATATCAACAGCCTCTACTGTCCAACTATATGTACCATCAGGTAAGGTTCTCTTACTGTCACCTTTTCCGTCCCATTGAATGCTTCCCTCAATATTTATCTTATCCTTAAACACCTTAACAGTCTCTCCAGAGGAATCTTTTATTTCTAACTTCCAGTAATCTAAAGGGCTTGCATCACGAATTTTAAAAATGAAGCTCGTCTCATCCATTATTCCATCCTTATTTGGAGAGAAAAGCATAGGAGATGCTTCTGCGTTTATAACTGGAGGTGTCCTGTCTATTTGAATAGATCCTGGGGAGGTACGATATTTGTTGCCAGCTATATCAGTTGCCTCGAGTAAATATGTAAAATTACCATCAATAACATCCCTTTTATTATCATCCTTACCATCCCATACCAGACTTTCTTCCGGATTTTCCCCCTTGCCAGCAAATATTTTCACCAATTTGCCAACATCGTCTAATATAGATAGTTTCCATTCTAGATAATGAGCATCTGTAATCTTCAAGGAGATTGTGGCATCATCTAAGACGTTATCGTCGTTCGGAGAAAAGAGCTTATTATCCAATCCAATCCGACAAGTCGGTGGGCTATTATCTACTTCAACAGACACCGGTACTGAAGATACAGTATTTCCTGCCTTATCTGTCTCTGCTAAAACCAGGTGATATATTCCATCTTTGACAGTCTTTTTCTTTTTATTTTTTCCATCCCAAGTAATCTTATGATATGGCTCGCCCTCGCCTT
>WJOT01000004.1 GCA_009619095.1 Clostridia bacterium | reverse complement strand
CCGGGACTTTCTTCTGTTCCAGCAAATAGACTTCCAATCATTACCGAATCTGCACCTACAGCTAAGGCTTTAGTTATATCACCGGAGTATTTTATGCCTCCATCGGCAATAAGAGGAATGTGATATTTTTTGGTTGCCCTTTTGCATTCTTGAATTGCTGAGACCTGGGGCACTCCTACGCCAGCAACCACTCTGGTAGTGCAAATAGAACTTGGCCCAATACCAACTTTTATGGCATCAATCCCGGCTTTTATCAAACTTTCTGTTCCCTCAAAAGTTGCTACATTACCTCCCACTAACTCTATGCCAAAATTCCGTTTTATCTCTTTTATAATTTCAATAACCCGGGTCGAATGTCCATGAGCAGTATCGACTACTATGACATCAACTCTGGCATTAACTAAAGCTTCTACTCTCTCTATTGTATCTCGAGATACACCTACGGCAGCACCCACTCTGAGCCTTCCTTTAGCATCCTTACAAGCATTAGGAAATTTCTCGACTTTTTCGATATCCTTTATAGTAATAAGTCCTTTTAAAATGAAAGCACCATCTACTATGGGTAATTTTTCAATTCTATTTTTATGCAATACTCTTTTGGCTTCTTCAAGGGTAGTGCCCAGGGGGGCAGTAATTAGATTTTCTTTGGTCATTACATCCTTTATCTTTAGACTATAGTCCTCTAAGAACCTAATATCCCGATTGGTTAATATTCCGACTAATTTTTTTTCTTCACTTACAATCGGGATCCCGGAAATATGATATTTAGCCATGAGTTCGATTGCTTCTCCAACCTTTTTCTCTGGTAAAAGAGAGATGGGGTCTACAATTACTCCACTCTCTGATCTCTTCACTTTATCCACCTCTTCGGCCTGCTCTTCTATCAACATATTTTTATGAATAATACCAATCCCACCTTCCCGGGCAATGGCCACAGCTAACCTTGATTCAGTGACTGTATCCATAGCTGCACTAACGTTGCTACCGGAACACCTCCCGGCATCTGAACAACAGAAAGTAGTGAATCAAGACCACCCAAAACTTTAGTTTCTATAGGGACACCAATTACCGGTAACATTGTCTTAGAGGCTATTACTCCTGGCAGATGAGCTGCTCCACCTGCTCCAGCAATTATTACTTTAAAACCCTTTTTTTCAACCTGAGCTATATATTCAAACAGTAAATCGGGACTCCGATGAGCTGAAAGTACCTTCATTTCATAAGAAATGCCTAATTCTTCTAATATTTTTCCGGCTCTCTCCATAGTATTTTTATCTGAAGAACTCCCCATTATTATTACTACTTTATCCACAGTTAGCTCCTTTCTTCCAATTTTTTTACCTCTTTAAAATTCTCTTTTCTCCAGAAGTCTGCCTCAAATCTTGCTGGGTCTCTATCCACATCGAATAAATAATTTCGTGTAATCTTTCCTTATTGATTACTTTGTATATTCAATCCTCCATTTCTATCTGTTTTTTGCCTTTAACTTCTCTAAGCCAGGTTTTTCTTTACATTCTTTTTCGAATGCTTTTTCTCTCATTAAATTCTTATAATCTTTTTCCTGGAAAGTATATTTAAAGTTAGTATGAATATCATAAGTGCCTTCCAGTAAGGCTACCACATCTTCCACAAAGACTAATTCTTCGTCAGTGGGGATAAT
>WJOT01000025.1 GCA_009619095.1 Clostridia bacterium | reverse complement strand
AATGAAACTTTTGATAACCGGGCAATTTCTCTAAGGTGTATTTCTTTGAAAGGGTCTTTCAAGAAAACTTCTAATATTTTTCTTCTTTTAACCGGCACCAACATGCTTTCCTCTTCTGTCCTATCATATGGAACAACTGTCCTATATTGTAGAACATCAAGCAATGCTTTGTCAACATATTTTTCGCCCATGCTACGTAACAACCAAAACCAAAACTAAAAAATGACAATTCATTTTTAATTATAATTACGACACAACCTTTTTCGGGACATTCCTAAAAGTCCTGGAGTCCCCCGATTTCATCGGGGGTTCCTCCTCCCTTTCGGGAGAACTCCAGAATCTGGAGTCCTTGCGAAAGCAAGGTTCAAAAAGTAGCCTGTCCCCTTTTTTAGCCGGTGACTGCTCCGGCAGTAATTCCTGCAATAATGTATTTCTGCATAACTATATACATCAGCACTATAGGTATAACAGTGATAGTAATACCAGCCATCAACAATGGATATTGGGTTACGTGGGCTCCCTGAAAAATCATCAAGCCTCTTTGTAGAGGCATAAGAGACTTATTGCTAAGTAGTAACATAGCCAAAAGGTATTCATTCCAGACTGTCAGGGCATTGAAGATTACTACCACTGCTATGGCTGGTTTTGCCAGAGGAAGAGCAACCCTCCAGTAAATGCCGAACTTCCCACATCCATCAATCCTGGCAGCATCTTCCAAGTCCCTGGGCATTCTCTCAAAGAAAGTCTTCAATAAAAATATACCTAATGCCAAACCTCCGTTAATCTGTATCAATATATATCCTAAACGGGTGTTAACCAGATGGAGCTTCATTAACAGAACATACAAAGCGATAAATGCACCAGGAAGGGGTATCATCAAGGTTGCCAGAAACAAATAGAAAAAGATATTCTTCCCGGGAAACTCCAGGCGAGCAAATGCGTATGCCGCCAAAGAGGCTATAAACACCACCCCGATAACTACAGTGAGCGTGTAAAAGATACTATTAAAGAAATAGATGCCAAAGCCACCTTTGGTCCAGGCAAGATAAAAATTCCCCCACTGCGGATGGGCGGGAAAGAGACTCATATCGGAAAAGACGGTGGCCTGTGTTTTTAAAGCGGAAGATAACATCCACACTAAGGGAAAGACACAACTGAGAGAGACCAGTATGAGAAAGAAATGGTCGCGAATCCAACCAAGAATCTTTTCAATTTTGTAAAAAAGCACTGAATCTTTCATTGTGTTACAGTGGTTAATACCACCGCCTCGCTTCCTCACAAATTTACTACCCAATAAATTGGAATGGTATTATCATTCCTGTTTTATCCGCCGGGAAATGCGAAGCTGAATCATCGAAGCTGTCAACAGGATAAGACCAAAAAGTATCCCCATTGCACAGGCATAGCCAAATTGAGACTGACCAAGCATGCTGGAGATGATACGTGTAACAGGCACTTCGGTATGGTACCCAGGACCACCCCCGGTTGTGGCAACAATCAGAGCATAAATCTGCATACAACCTAAGATGGTGAGGATAGAAACCAAAACAAAGACTGGTATCATAAGGGGAACAGTAATCCTCCTGAGCATCTGCCATTTATTCGCCCCATCTACCTTCGCTGCCTCATACAGTTCCCGTGGAATATTCTGCAAGCCCGCAAGCATAATAATAAAGCCCCAACCGAAGCCTCGCCACATATGAATGATTGCCACAGAAGTTAAGGCAGTTTTAGGTTCTGCAAGCCAGGCTCTTTGAATACCTGCCAGTCCCAAAGCCTTAAGAGCATAATTTAAAAGTCCATAATCTCCATTATATATCCAGTTCCAGATTAACCCGACCACAATCCCCGAGAGAATTGGCGGGAGGTAAAATATCACCCTATAAATTTTTCCGCCTTTAATTCCCCTGTCGACGAGAAGAGCCAGAACGAAAGCCAAACAATTCTGAAAGGTAAGGGCAAGGAAAGTAATGTAAGCACCATTCCCGACAGACTGCCACCATGTAGGATTGCGGAATAGAATATCTTTAAAATGGGACAACCCGACAAATTTCATTGTGGGCATAATTCCATCCCATTGAAAGACACTAAGTTGAAATACTTTGAAAAAAGGGTATACACTGAAGATAAGGAACATCCCCAGGGCAGGCAGGATAAATAAATAGTTTCCAAAAATGGCTTTGAACCTCTCTTTAGCGACCATTGAAATCCTCACTTATCATCAATTTGGAGTGTCCCGACTTGTCGGGACCAATTGGGCGACCATCCCGATGTATCGGGATAAATTGCGGTCACCCCTACGCGATTACACTCCAAAATTATTTATCTTTCCAACCTTTGTGATTTTATTTCTCTATCTTTTACCTTCTGCACTTCCTTAGCTATTTGCTCGGGTGTCTTTTCACCGGTAATAATTGATTGGATTCCTTTATTGAAACTTTCAATCACTCTGGGAAACTCAGCCACAGGAAGAATGCCGGGATGAGTTGTTCTGTCCATATCGTCGGCAAATTCGGCCAAAATTGGCGGGATCTCAGCTAAACTATACTTATTGGACGGTAAGTTCTGCGTGCTTTTTGCCAGAAATACCTGTTGTTTCTTAGTAGTTAACCATCTTAAGAACTCTACAGCATTTTCCCTTTTCTCTGATTTTACGTTAACCATAAATGACGACCCTGCTCCACCCCAGATTGCCATTGGATACTTATCGGAAATTTTAGGAGGCGGGATAGCTCCATACTCAAGCGCGGGATTCATTCCTTTATACACGTTCACACACCATGAACCATTAAAAGCAAAAGCCGCCCGTTCATTGGCGAAAATTTGCTCTGCAGTTTTATTCACCATCGTGACTACGCCTTGAGCAAGTAATTCCTTTTCACTTATTTCCTTAAAAATACTGAAAACACGAATCCAATCCGGGTCAGTATAGGGAACATCTCCTCTAATGGTGGCAACTACTTTTTCCTTCCCCATTATATTAAAAGCGTAATTACTGGCAAAGCAGTCGATTAGCCAAATCTCTCCCCAGCCACTGACGAGTACAGGTATACCGGCAGCTTTTAACTTCTCCCCTGCTCTGATAAACTCCTTCCATGTGGAAGGCGGTCTATTGGAATCGAGACCCGCTCTTCTGAAAAGAGCCTTGTTATAAAGGACTTGGATATTTGTGACGTCTATAGGTACTCCATAAATTCCCGGCTCTACGCCAAATTGATTGCCTGACAGGAACCTGTTCACATCGAGAGCTTTACTGAAGAATATACCTCGCCACTTTCCATCTCTGGCATCCATCTCCTCAGTTAGGTCTGCTACATGACCTGCTTTGATAAAACTGGCAAAAATCCTCTTTTCTCCCAGAATACCAAATATATCGGGAAGAGTATTGGTCTGAGCTGCTGCCATTACCTTCTGGGTATAGGCACCTGAAGGAGCATAGAGTTCAAAATTTATCTTTATATCCTTTTCTTTTTCGTAAATCTCTGCCAGCTGGTTAAATGCATCCTGCCGATCAGTCATCCAGTGCCAGACGGTAATTCCAGTTGCTTTCTCCGCTTTTCTTGTGCAACCAATAAACCCAATAATACATGAAAGAAAAGCTCCCACACAAAACATGCACACCGCTCTTTTCGTCATCTTATCTTCTCCTTATTTGTAGTGTCAAACCAAAGGAGTGTCCCGACTTGTCGGGACCCCTCATTCTTAACCCTCTCCCCACAGGGGAGAGGGAGGGGTGAGGGGGTTTAGCCCATCAGGACCTTGACCTTGTGGACTTTTCCATCCTTGTGGGGCTTGATAAGGTTGCCTTCGATTCTTTTACCATCAACGAAGACAGATTGCACACCGTTTTCTTTACCCCGGGGATTCTCAATCTCAATATCGTAAATAGCCCCACGGAAGGGTCTCTTTATCCTGTATCTCTTCCAGTGTGAGGGAATGCAGGGGTCAATCCTTAAACCTTCGAACTCTCTTCTTGCACCTAAAATCCATTCTGTGGCAGCCAGAAATGCCCATGCTGCTGTGCCCGTTATCCAGGTGAAGGCACCTTCACCGTAAAGATAGGGATGGTCTGGACCTATGAGATACTCTGCAAATGTATATGGCTCAGTTTTGTATAAATTATAATCTTTCTGGCTGTTGGGAAGAATCTTTTTAATTGACTGATACGCTTTGTTTCCACTACCGACCATAGAATATGCTACAATCTGGAAAGTATTTGTATGGCAGAATACTGCTGCGTTCTCCTTTGTCCCGGGAGAAAACATAGTAATTCTGCCCAATTTAGAGTCAAATTTAGTGTAGGCTGGGGCAAACATAACTATACCGTGCTTGCCGTTTAAATATCTGTCAACAGACTTCATAATTCTACCAATCCTGCTACCTCTTGATCCCTGTTTCTTTCCTCGACTTTGCTTTAGTTGCTCAATCTCTTGTGCCTCAGCCACTCCCGAGAGAATAGCCCATGACTGAGTATTAAGGAATATTTTGCCCTCTCTGTTCTTGGAAGAGCCATAAACGGTTCCATCATCTGTAAATCCCCTTACATACCAGTTCCCCTCCCACGCCCACTTGTTAATTCTCTTCGTCATCAATTCTGCTTTTTTCCGAAGTTCGTTGGCTTTTTTCCGGCGATTGATAAGTTCAGCCAACTCTGCTAATAACTTTAACGACCTAACCAGAGCCATTGCCAGCCAGACACTCTCTCCCTTTCCTTTAATCCCGGCAGCATCAATAGCATCGTTCCAGTCAGCATGCCCGATAAGGGGTAAGCCTTTCTTCCCCACATCCTCAAAGGTGGAGTTAAGGTTCCTTTCTAAATGGTCAAAGATTGTGCCTCGACCGTCACTAATGCTTCCTCTATTCCAGGTAGGGTCTATCTTAGTTCCTTTCTTAATCCAGCGGTCCTTAAGATAATCAGCCTTCTGTAAAAGGATGCCTTTGTCACCAGTCTCTTTTATATATGCAGAAACAGTGGAAGTTAGCCAGACGGGATGGTCTTTATTAGGCTCATGGGTGGCAGGACCCCTCGTCTCTGACCAACCAGGTGCACTTGACCCGTCCCGCCGAATCAGGGAAGCAACGGTCTTTATCTTCTTTCGGCTATGTGCAGGGTCGATGGAAACAATTCCTTCTGCATCCTGACAGGAATCGCGGTATCCTCTACCACCAGCACCTTCGTGATAATAGGAAGGGGAGCGCGACCAGAGGTTACAAATATACATTTGATACTTTACCCAGACATTGACCATATTGTCGAAATCATTATCCGGAGTCTCAACTTCAATGTTGTCGAGTATTTTTTTCTGCCAAAACTCTTTCGTTATCTCCAGTTCTTTCCTGGCCCTGGCAATATTTCTATATTTATTTAAAATTCTTCTAACCTCCCGCTTACTCTCCGTCTGTCCCAGGAAAACAACAAACTCCTTTTCCTCTCCAGGCGCCATTTCCAGAGAATGGGAAAAAACAGCAACTCCATCCTCGCCAGAACATAAACCAAAATCCTTATCTCCTTTACCAGTAATAAAAGCTGGACTTTGCTCAGTATTTAGTTTACCCAGGAAGATATCTTTTCTTGTTGCATAACCTTCTATGGGAAGATTTGTGCCAAAGAAGAGAAGCCAGGGGAAAGAATATATATTCGATTTCGCCCAATCTGCAGTCTTCCTCGCCAATATTGCCTTCATAGAATCATCAAACCAGATGCGGTTGTAAAGATTCATAATATTCCGGTATCTCAACTCCAGGTGGTAATCACCGATAAGCCATTCAATATAGGGAAAGAGCTGTAAATTTTTTTTCTTCCCGGAAAGATTTGAAATTTTTACCAGCCAGACCTCACAAGGGTCACTGACAGGAACGAAATAGGTAATCTCCACCTTCACCCTATAATATATACTTTCAATTACAGTATAGCCCAAACCATGCCGACATTGATAAGATTGTGGCTTTTCTCTGACGGGTTGAAAGGTAGGACTCCAGCAATTTCCTTCATCCTTATCGAGTATATAAATGTATCGGCCAGGCCGGTCGAAATGCCAGTTCTCAGGAGCCCAGCGCAAAATCCTTCCACTTCGACAGTCCTTATAAAATGAGTAACCGCCCGCACATTGGGAAATTATTGCGCAATAATCTTCATTGGTTAGATAATTAATCCACGGCCGGGGAGTTATCGGTTCGGTTATAATAAACTCTAATCCATTGTCGCTGAAATGGCCATACTCCACTTCCCTTCACCTCTCTATGAAGATAATCAATCTGGAGTGTAAAGCGTCCCGACAAAGGAGTGTAAAGCGAAAGCTTTACCGGTCAAACTTTCGTTTGACACTCCTATACATCATCAGGAATTTTGCTTTCCCTTTCATATAGGGGTTTAAGCAGGTCTGAGATAATAAGGTTTTCTTTATTTAAACGGTAAAGATAGCTCTTCCCTATGCTTCTAAGTAAAAGTGCCCTCTCATTATTGAGCTCTCGAAGAGCCTTATGGCAGGCTGCAGGGCTCACCTTTATCTCTTGAGCAATCTGACGACCGCTCCACTCCGCCTCTGTCTTACAGAGAAAACGTAAAATCTTAATCTTTATCTCATTATTTAAAATCTTATCTAATGGGTCGTGCACTTTCACAAAATTACCTCTTTTCTATGTTTGCTAATATAAACATATGTTTGCGGACCTAAACATAATATCATATCCTTATATGTTGATGTCAAGGGTAAAAAAATGGAGTCAAGAGTTGGTTAAGTGGAATTTAAAAACTGGGTTCTATACATAGGACTTTGTATTTCCGTATGTCCTTCAAACCGCCCAGCATGAAACTTAGATTGGTTAGATATTTCATCCTGCACCAGGTGAAGAAGTACTTTCTGGGAATCATATAAAAGCACTGGAGAAAGAACTTGTAAGCAAAGTAAAACCCGAGAAAAAATAAGATGACTGTAAATATCTGCCATCCACCCCAGGCAGGAAAAATAAGACTCATAGCTAAACCAAGAATAAATAGCAATCCGAATATGTGCATTAGATGGAAATTTCCTAAATAGATAAAGCCCTTTACAGGGAAAGGTAGCTTGATACGTGGCCTATTCTTGAGAAATTGGAGTATTATCTCCATTGTCCGACAAGAATGCTCTTTTACCAGAGGAAGATGTGCCTGTCCATAGGTTACCCATACCCGCCTCAATGCTTTAAAAGTTGCTCTGTGCATATGGTCAACCTTCGCCTTGGGTGCAAAATAGAGCCTCCAGCCATCCTTCTGTATCTTTAAACAAAAATCGATGTCTTCACCGGTAGGTAAGTTCCAGAAACGCGCCTTAGCCCTGTCTATCGCTTCTTTTCTATATCCAACATTCGCGGTGACAAAAAAGTAACACCTGTGTCCCGCTACCTCCGAGGGAGACATATCCGAAAGGGGAGGAAAATAACCCTCGCTTATGAACCCGTAGCGGGGAGAAACCATGTTAAACCTGAAGTTCTCACAGTAAGCCTCGGTCAAATTATCAGGCTCAACCCGTAAAGTATATATTTCTCCTCCCACCGCACCTATCTTTGGGTCTTTTTCGAAGTGGCTTAACATCTCCGTGATCCACTCTTTACAGGGGGCACAGTCACCATCGGTAAAAAAGATAAATTCTCCCTTTACGACCTCCATAGCCTTACTTCTGGCGAATCCAGGAGATGGACAGTTTGGCACTTCAACAAGTTTTATAAAAGGATATCTATTCTGCCATTTTTGAATAACCGGAATGGTACCATCAGAGCTTCCACCATCGCTAATCACAATTTCCAATCTATTTCTGGGATAATCGATGTTCAACAAATATTCAAAAGTTCTATCCAGTGTTCTCTCTGCATTCCTCACAGGAACAACAACAGAAACAAATGGGCCTTTTTCCATTAACCACCTCCCCAATTGTCCTACAACCCAAAGCGCCATAAATAGGCAAACCGACTTTTAAATTTTATATATTTTTCTTCTGCAGGTCAACATAAATTTTGAAGGCTTCGTCAACAGGGTCAAACTTTCATTTGCCACCCCAAGACTCCCCTCGCCCTTTGGGGAGAGGGTTAGGGTGAGGGGGGAATAGACCTATAAAAATAACGGAGTTTTACTCCGCTAAGGTTTTCTGCAGAATAGGAGTAGCGGAGCGATAGCTCCGCATTCCCTCTGCATTTGGAGTAGTCCCGATGAATCGGGACGTCATAATTGCGAAGCTTCACTTCGCTACTCCTGATATATATGTTTATGCCTGCATGCGATATATCTTTTTCTCCGTTTGCATTCGGTCTAAATATGTTCTGGGAACGGGTGTGGCTGGGACGGTGAATGTGCGTTCTGTTTCAAGTATTTTTAGCAATTTTTCTGCTTCTTCTTCGTCACTCCAGTTATCTCTTATGAAAGCTTTTAGCCATGGAGAGACCTGACCTTCAATAGCAACCACAAGACCAGTGGCTGCGGAAAGCATCTCTCCCTTCTTGGGTGTTAGGATGACCCATAAGACCTCTCTTATCCTCTCTCTCCATCTCTTCTGGTTATCAGTGAGGATGGTCACTTTTATTCCGCTGACCAGTTCAGCCTTTCTTCCCGCCAGGGCTCTGATAACTGCATCATATACATCCTTTGTACTTATTCGTCTGCCCGTCTGTCTTAGAGTAAATCTATCCAGTATCAAACGCTTATCCTTATCTATAATCTGACCGACAACTTCTGGCGACAAGCCGTAATCCAACATATAGTCAATAAGCATCTGCCCCATTACTTCTTTACTCAAACCTCTAATATTGGAAACAAAGGCAAACTTAATCTTATCAATCTTTCTTTCTTTCTCGGCAACTTTTACGATATTCTCCATCATTTTGAATACTGCAGGACTTATTGGTTCAACGGTTATCTCTCCAAATTTAACCTTCACCTTGAACAGGCTCGATAAATCAAAGA
Organism: Clostridia bacterium; assembly: GCA_009619095.1. GTDB lineage: Bacteria > UBA6262 > WVXT01 > WVXT01 > WVXT01 > WVXT01. The sequence goes on along the minus strand of WJOT01000025.1, from coordinate 13,796 downwards.
CAAAGACCTTTGTGCCCTCAAAGTCCATGACCTCACGACGGATTTCATAGCCGGCAATCGGCTCATAGGTAGAAATTTCGGAAGCCGTACTAACCAGCGCAGGCATTGCTTTTATGAGAGAAGGAACGATTCCCTCGGTTAATCCCTTCTCTGGAACTTCCCTTATAAACTTAATCATTTCACGACTTAAAGTATATTCTACTCCCCTATCCAGTCTCTCAAAGATACCACCAGCAACCAGATAGTAATTGATTAAACCGGCAAGCTCGCGGTTAACCTTCTCTTCAACTGGCAGTCTTCCCTGGACATTCAGAATCATCGCATAGATTAGCTCGTGGAAAGCCCGATAGAATAGACCGCTGAGTGTGTTATAACCTCCATTCAATATAACCTCAACCTGCCACTTTTCTGCTCCAGTCTCTCTCACCCGTATCATTGCACGACTCTTTATGAAGACTTTTTTCTCTCCCTTCCCGGCTATCTTTTGCTCTAACCTCTCGTATTTTTCTTGTGGCATATAAGTTAATTTTATCTCTTTTTCACTTATCCTTGAAGGCGGAACCTGTCCAGGGACAACTCCGAAGACCTGCTCCAGAACCTCCCAGATGGATGAGTCATGGTTCCATATCTTTGCCCTCATAACTGCCCTTAAGACTATCTCCTTTTGAGGAAGTGGCAACTCTTCAACCCTGTTCTCCCGAATAGCTTCAATAATTCGTTGGACAGATAGTTCCAACCTTGCACTCTCAATTTCTTTCCCGACTGCCCTCTCCAGTTCCTGCATCTTCTCTGGCAAAGCCAGTTGCTTCAATAACACAGCACCATATTTCTCTCTTAAGTTTTCAATTTGTCGAGCCCATATCTCGGCAGCAACCTTGAATCCAATTTCAGGAGCAAGTTCGTGAAGGAGTTCTAAGGTTCTCAATACCAGGCTCTGGGAGAGAAACTCCTTCTCAAACCTGGAGAGAGTAGCTCCTTCAGGAATTAGAACTCCCTGATAGAAATAGACAACTTCTCGCATATAGTCTGTCCTCAGGAGTTCTCGCAACAACTCTTCCAAGGTCCGCCCTCTCTCCTCAAGGAGTGCCCTCTGTATATTTTCTCTTCCTGGAACCTCTCCCAGAACCATCTCAGAGAAGTTCACGGGCTCTCCTCTTAGAGTTCCTATCTCAACCTTAGTAACTGCTTTTATCAGTGCTTCTTTCTCTATTTCATTTACAGGAATAACTCCTTTCAGGAATTCTTCAACAATCTCTTCGGCCTTTACTTTATTCACCTGTGCAAGGGTTGGACTCATCAAACCCGCGCCACCTAGCGCAATTAATTCCTTTTCTACAGCTTTCACTAACCCAGCCTTTATTTCTCCCGCATCTCTAAAGGCAATCTTTCTATCTCCCTTTGCCCCTTCCGTAATGGTCGACACTGCCCGTCGTTCAACCCATTCCCTGACAGCCTTTACACCATAATTGATCGCTATACCTCCCGCAATCAACCCAAGCCCAATCCCCACAGCCTGAAGCATTGAAACTCCAGCACCGACTATATCCCCCTTGAGCCCCTCTACCACAGGAGAACTTGCCGCTCGGCTTATCGCTGGCAATACCAGCCCCATAACTGCACTCACACCGAACATCATCAGCAGACTCCTGAACGGTCCTTTACCAACAGTACCCGGCGTTGCTGCCACACTGGGAGTCCGGTCTATCCCCTGCAGATATTTTGCACTCCATTTTTTAAGGACTATTCCTCTGTCTTTGGCAAGTTTGTCTACATTATATTTTTCGTTTGCTTTATTATGAAGTTCTTCTGTTAATGCAATAGCTTGTACAGGGTTTTGTCTCATCCATTCTCTTACCTCAGCAAGTGAATTAACTCCCTCAAGCATTGGACTGCTCTCAATGGCATCTTCCCACAATCGTCTCTCTTCTAACTCATGATCTATTACAGTCTTATTATCTGCATACTCACTGTCAATATATGCAACAGACTTTCCGTACGTCTGACCAAGCCCAATATGTCCAAACTGAATTGTGTTCTCAAGAAGACCTTCTATTTTAATAAAAGTAATACCATCTTTTACAAATGCTTGTCCATTATCTATCAACTCTTGAAGTTTTATTTTTCTTCCTACCACTGTATCAGCAAAGGCATTCATCTCTCTTATCTTACTTTCTATATACTCACCTGCGGCTTCATTGTCTTCAACTCTAAGGAGGCTTTTAATTCTTATCAATGCTTTGTCAAGCTGTTCAATCAATACTTCATCCCAGTTTATGTGAGGATACATCTTCTCAAATATTACCCTTTCTATATCTTCCTTTAACGATTGTAATAAATGTAACCTCCAGCTATAACCTTTAGCAGCAATAAGTCTAAATAACGCTGCAGATGCTGGTGAAGACTCAACTCTGGCAAGGGCATCTCTAATGAACAACTCAGAAAATTCACCCAAAGGCTCGGATTCGTCACCTGTTCTTTCTATAAGAAGGTCTTCAGGCTTGACTAATTTTTTCCCAAAGCTTAAACGTGCCTCCACCCATTTAATAATACGACGGTCTGTTTCCGGGTCTACGTCTGAAAGATAAACTTCTAAAAGAGGTATAGCTGCATTTCTTGCTTGTACTCTACATACTGTTTCAACCAAAAATTTCTCGATATCCTCATCTTTAGAAAAATCGAGGTGCTGCCATTTTTCCATCATTTTTCCCATAAGTGAATCCTCATACTCGTCTTGTCTATAGAATGCCCTCAAAATTTCCGCATATACCGGGATATGATATTTCTTTAATTTTCCAGAATCATAAGCTCTACGTACATAATGTCCAAAATTAATCACGTTATCTTCATATACTTTACCGCGATAAAACTTTAAGGCAAGACTTCGGATAAAGTTCCATTTCATTAATCTGTACATTGCAGAGCTTACACTCCATCTCTTTCCTGCCTCGTCTCTTTCTGGTCCAATCTTTGCTCCCGTAGATGGAGTCTGGGTCTCATCTGTTTTCTCTTCTGAGTCAGGTACTTCTACAATCGGTATCTTCGATTCTTTCTCATCTTGTTTAACTTTGGCTTTTTCTGCGGGGACATCATATCGCATTCTGATATTGCCCTCTCCGGTGATATGGTCGAAGACAAAGCCCTGCTTTTCGTAGTACTTTTGCAGCCCACGCCTATTGCGGGCCGATAAATAGACAGGTTTTCCCTGCTGTTTAGCAAAATCTATGAGGTCTTTTAGGGCTTTTGCACCAAGTCCTTTGGCTGCGTCTTTGTGCCGCTCGAACTCCTCGAGCTCGATATGATCGGGCGTTTCTACCGCCTCCATATCGACACCTTTTTTCTTCCATTCGGTCTCTATTTGAGAAAGCGGCCTGGCAACGGCCTTCTGCGCTTTTGGTATTTTCGAATCTTTCTCAGCGTCCTCAGGAGCTGTGGTTTCTTTGACTGCTGCTTCTATTCTGTTAGCCTCTTTGATCTCTTTATATTTCTCTACTTCTGCCTCGATCACTTCTCTATTCCTATCCTTGAATAACTCATCCGTTATCTGCGAAGATTTAGTAGCCTGTATGTCTTCCCGCCCAGAGGATTGGGTATCTGGCTTTTCCACTGTTGTGAATTTGTCACTAGATTTCTTCTGTTTCGATTTTATTTCTTTTATATCTATAGGCGGTTCTTCGGATTTCTTTTGGAGTTTAGCTAGTTGCTCTAGTGCTTTACTTCTCGTTTCTGCAAAAGCTTTTTCTGCATTCTCCATGGCTATTTTTACTTGCTTACCTTTGGCAGACATAGCTTTCAACAGTTTGTCTCTTATATCTTCTACTGCTTTAACATCCCCAACATCCATAAGTTCAAGATAAGAATCAGCTGTCTTTTTTCTAAGGTCTGCATTTCTCATACGTGGAATCCGATTTACCACAAATCCGGCAACTTTGTAAGAGACAGTAATCATAATACCAAACATGCTAATCTTTAATATCCTATGCATAGTTATACCGGTTGCTTTGGTGATTACTGTTCCTAACACCTTAGCTGCTATAGATTTACCTAGTGTAAAGCCAGTAAAGGCGACAGGAATACCCCACATTACCACTTGTTGGATCCTCTCTTGCCATGTAAGACTGGATATGGGCACTCTTAATAACGATGTATCAAATCCTGCTAACTTTCCTAATATCTTATGCTTTTGAGTAGTAACTCTCTGTGCTTCCTGACGTTGTTTTCTAATCTCCCTTATCCTTTGTCTCTGTAGAATAATCTTAACTGGCTCTACAATTTCTGGGGATATTGTAACCTTACCTTTATTTATAGCTTCTACAAAAGATTTGTCAGGTTCAGGATTCTTAATAATTGATTCTATTACATTCAACATTTCGTCAACTTTCTCTGTGTCTGCCAGGGAAATTTTTCTAATATTTCTGTCTTTTATCCCAAGTTTTCTTAATGCTGTGTGTTTATCCACCATTGAATCTATTTTATCATAACCTAAAGTCGGATATCTCAAATGTAACATGAATTTGGCAGAGGCAGCGTCCTCTGTTGTTCTGACCAAATAATCTACATCTTTGATAATCCTTGTAGCAAACCAGCCAGCTTTAATGCCGTAGTAAACTCCCTTTGCTTTGTTAGCTATCTCAGATGTCGCTATCGAGAAATCAGGCAATACCCCACCGCCTATCATTACATAACTATGCATAAAGAATAGCCTCCCTGCTATGCCTAATGCAGGGCTAAGCAGTACCGATACTAATATTGGAGCTGGTACTCCAAAGAATCTCCTCATAGGTAACCCAATCCAGGGTTCTATCTTATAATTTTCCCTGAACTTGTATAAATTTTGATAGTAGCTTGCTTTCCGCATAGAGACATAATGGTTTAAGGCCTTTTGTTCTCTTGAGAAAAACTTAAGATAAGTTTTTAAAGCTTTTGCCAAAGCAGCACCAGAGGCATGATGCCTTAGGCCTTTTATTACCGTTTCATCTGATAATGCTTTTTTCGATAATACCCCTTTATTAATTAACCCGTGAACGAAGTTTATTCTGGCTTCAAAGGTATTGAAGTTATCAATAGCTCCCGATAAGTATCCTTCATCCATAAGACGCAACACCATATAGAATCTGTCTTTATCATCATCTAACCCATGACCTCGGAATAAGGCCGAAAGTACAAATGATATAGTAGATGCTACTTTGGACTTCTGCATCTTTTTCGCATATTCGGCAGCTAATGCGGCTTCTTTGGTATATTTTCCAGTTTTGGAATCCCGCCAGCCACGCTCTTCACACTCAGATTGGAAGACCTCCACTGTCAATCCTGCTTCGCGGGCTGCATTTTCGACATCCTGTTTATCAGTCCTTGGAGCAACACTCGTAGTTGGCCCTGCCATTGACGGAGTCTCAGGAAGCATATCTGTTGATATATTGGCATTTATTGAAGCCACAAGATTCGACATAGCTGGACCGAATGCAACCTTACCTCTTCTATTAGCATCTAAACCCTCCTTTGTCGGGGCAAGATGAAGTTGCATGTTGCCATTACCAAATACTTCAAGTTCGGCTTCTATAGCATCTCTTGTTGTTTTCGAAAGCCCCTTATATAAACCTCTACCCTTAAACCTTCCGTCGTTATCTCTGAAATTCTGTAAAAACTCCATTGCCCTGTTTATCCGTTCCTGCAAGGCCTGTATCGAATCCTTTGCTAGGCCGTCTGCTCGTAGGTCGCTGTTTGGGGTTAAGAAGCTTTGGTACATTGTTATTACTTCGTGAAGAATCTTTCTATTTTCTTCTGTCTCATTATCTTTTTGACTTGATAAGAATTTTGCTAAACGTATATCTATTAGTTCGGCTATCGAATTATAGCAAGCCCGTTTCGTTGCCTTTTCGCCTATTGGTACCAATAATTTTTTCAACACTGCGCCTGGATTCTCGTGAACTTGTTCTATCTTGCTAACATTGGAATCAACCATAAATACATGGAGAGGATGGTACTGTCTCTGTTCTTTTCCATCTTTATCTTTTATTGTATCATCCTTATATTTACTATTTTCATCAATAATATATCTTATACCTCTGTCTCTTCCGGCCAACTGCTCAAAGAAGTCTTTTGTTGTACCACTATCAATAATACCGAAACATTCTACCTTGCTACCCTCGGCATCAAGCGCTTTCTTTAACTCAGTAAGCTGTATATCGACAGCGCGGGTGGCAGGTGCTATAAGATAGAAGATAAGTTTATTCTGGTTAATTATTGTCTCAGCTTCCTGCCTGCTTAAACCTAAATCTTCCAGCTTTTCAATAGCCGTTGCGCTATAGTCCGGATTCGCAGCAACTCTTGCAAGTTCAGTCATAAAATTCTCAACAGCGATAGTACCATTAGAAGATTTTAATCTTATCTTAAGCGGATTATCAAGCCTGTCTTTTGTATATAACAACCAGCTTTTATCGCGACATTTATAAAGAACCGTTCTGCCTGATTCAACAAAAGCCCTAATGCCTGACATAGGGTTATCATCATGTCGTGTCGCACCCTCCATAAACATAACATAAGGGATGTCCCTTCCAATTATCTGACCTATAGCCTGGTTCCTTGCCATATCATAGTTATGAGCTTTGAATAATGATATAACCCTTGATTCATAATCAAATGGTAATATCTCGGAACCCATGCTGGTGTCAATTTTAATACCGAACAGTAATCCTCCCAGGTCTTGCACAGAACTCAATGTACCGGAGAACCCGCCAAAGTCTGCTCCTGCATTAATAGCATCCGCCATGGCTGAAGCCATAGAAGTAACTGTTGAAAGATTAGATAATCTTATACCTTTAATATCATCAGTATCAGATAAGTATGCCTCTTCGCCACGAACTCTCTTAAATACAAGTTCTGTATGCCCTGCAAAATATGGATCTGACAGTTGAAGTTGTGGCGCAAGGACACCATACGGAGCAGGTTTTATAAGGTGTGAATCCTCATCAAGCTCTATATCGCCGCCAAGATATTGCATTATGCAGTTTGTAAGACCGACCATTGAGACCCTGTAGGCCACAACCTTGGGATTGTCTGACCTATAGAACTCATCAAGGTTCCCAAATTCAATTCCTGTCTTCTCTGATATAAACTTCATAAATGCCTCATGGACATTTTTCCTAAAGTAGACAGTTATATAATCCATTGCCCTGTCTTCTTCTTCAACCCATTGCGCATAGGTCCTTTCAATTACATTGCCATTTCGTTTGAATTTGAATATGAGTAGACTTCTCAGAGCCTCAGCATAATCTCCGTCTGCTACATCGGCAAGCTCAGAATGTTTCTTAATGAAGTCGTACATAAACTTATCTACTGCCTTAAGGTATTTAATCTCTTCGGGTGTTAAAGGACGTGTATCAAGACCCTCCTGCGCCCTGTTTCTGAAGAAGGCTGTATCTACCTCATCATGGATGACCTTGGCATTATTAAATATCTGATTCCATAATTCTCTTGCCACTTGAGGATTGTTTTCAGCATTACGGATTAACGTCAACTGTAAGAACATAAATGTATCAGCATCCATATAAATTACATCGACCCCGTCGTCTCTTTTCAGTCTATCAATGATATATTGCGGATTTTGTTGAATATCTGCTAGAGTAAATTGAGCATATTGTCCGTCATCTCCAATATGCTCAGGATTTGCCAGAACACCATTCTGGCATATGGCTACTATGCCCATACCCCTATTCATGAAGGACCGGTTAACGCTATTAGTTTTTAAAGCATTATCCATAAACTCTGGCGAATTATGTGTTATATATATTGTATGCCTGCCTTTGAATGGGTTGTTTTCTCCTAATTCCTCATTATTTTTGAGAATAGAATTCATTACCGCAACTGCTCTATATACCGTCTGCGTTTTTCCAAAACCGGTGGGTATCTCAAAGAATGTATTCTTAGTAAGGGCAACCTGTAATATCGCTCCTAATACACTTATATTATCTCTTAAACCAAAATTTACTGGTATATTATGCTTGTCAGTATCTTCTTTCATCTCCTTTACGGTATCATATAGGGCAGTTTTTATCGCTTCAAAGAGTTTATCTTTATCGTGACCCTCGGTAATAACATTATCTTCAAGGTCAGTAGCTGTAATGGTAACATTTCCCGGCTTAAACTCACCGTTTTCATTAAATATATCCTTATATTCACGATTCTGACTATCAAATTTTGGTTCAACCTTGACCGTCATTTCTATATCACGAGCCAAAACATTCATCTCTACTGCATTTCCATTACCATCAACAAAGTCCTGATGAAACCCATCCAGTGTGCTGTGGGTAATGCATAGAACAGGGACGCCGTTTCTATTGTCCAGCGATAGCTTGGCATTATCTAAATTTATCGGCGTGCCATCTGCCAGCTCAAATACAAATTCAATATACGGGTTATTCCTATATTTTTTGATAGTATTTTGAAGTTTGGTTAATGATTTCTCTGTTAAGGCGCGCGCTTCTGTTGTTTCATCCGGGTTTGCTTTATCCGGAATGACCAGATGCGAGTCAGACAATTCTACAACATATGTTTGCACATTCACTGTTGCCAAATCCTTAAGCATCTTATCCTGTTTCTCTTGGTTTATCTCTTCAAGTTTTATCGCTCCTATGGCGTTAAGCTCTTTCTTTTTCAAGGAATCTAACTTGGTATTACTGTTTACATGTTTTCCTTGTTCAAGGTTTTTATTTACCCGAGCTACAATTTTCCCCTTAGGAATACCTAACTGCTTTTCCATATCTAATATTGTGTCCATCTTATTATCGACGGCAATTAAGAGCTCTGTTATTGACATACCTTCCTTCTGGGCAAGGTCCGTTAAACTATCTATCTGTGGTCTTACCCAGGCATTTAATATTTCAAAACCATGTTTTTCTTTAAGACTCGCTAAGGTATCTGCTATTGTAGGACCTTTTACTTTAGATAAATATGCAGCTGCTGCTCCTACAGTTAAACCATCAAGGACGCCTCTTTCTTCGCGAAGGCCATCAATATCTTTTTGAGTATAACCAATAACTGTTAATGCCCCTTCCGGAGTATTTTTGCCTGCCTCATACATGAATACCTTAATTGACATTGGCAGGGCAACAACAGATGATTCATATATAAGTCCGCGCTTTTTAGCAAAGCTCTCTTCTGTATATTGGCCCAAATAGCTCTTTCTTAATCCATGTGCGAAATCAGCAAAGCCTATTTCGGAAAATTGATGAAGAATATCAGATGGCAATTCTGATAGAGTTGTCTTCCTTGTTTTTAAGTTCTTTGACTCTAAATAAGTTTCAATAGCTGCTTTTTTATCCTCAGATAAAGAAGGACTATGCAACGCATCAGCTACAGTAAAGAATCCGGATATATCAATAACCGGGGTATTATTTGTAATAACAATATTTAAGTTATAGGTATTTGCTAAATCATGAAGGGTCTGCCCGGTTACCTGCGCAAACTCTTTTACGCTCAGCACGTGGCCTGTCTTCAATTTATGCACCCTATTCAAAAAGTCAAAGCTTGAGATACCTCGTCCATTCTCTTGAGCGAGTTTCTCAAGTGCAGCAAAACTCATAGTTTTAAGTCCAGCAGGAGTAACGTTAATGCCCGCACTTTCCAAGAGTTTTGCAGCAGCTGCGTGCTCATCCTCAGTTTTAAGAACATCTGCAACCTTACAACTGCCAGTCTGCTTATTAGCAGCAACGGCATCTGTTCTTACCAACACAGCCTCAGCGCTGACACGACTTGGCCTTACATTAACACTAACAGCTCCTCCACCTATACCAGGAATAAATTCCACCAGAGATTCAGCTATCTGCTGTGGAACTCCTACTGATTGTAAAATGGTAGACACTGTTCCTTCGACATATGCTTCCCTAACGATTCCTGCGGCCTCTGATGCAACAATTCCAAATCCTTTCTTGGTACTAATTCCATTTAGAAGCTTCCGCAAACCCTTAAACTTAGAAAGTCCTCTTGCAAAAGCTGCTCCTGAAACTTCCATAGCAGAACCAAATGGAGCAAGTGTCATGCCGAAGATAAAGCCGTGTTTAGCTGCATCTACATAACTCTGGTCTCCGAAACGCTCTATTCCATTTGCCAAAAATGCTAATGTAGCTTTTGTCGATCTACTTCTAGCATTATTCGCTTTTTTTCTCAGGTAAGGCGCAAGCCAAGGTGTGAGTATACCTTTTCCTATCGCGGTAAAGGTTATCATATGACTGCCTATACCAAATGCCTGACCCCATAGATAATTATACGCTATTTTAGAAGTTCTAGGATGAAGCAGTGCAGCTGTAAATCTTCCTGCACCTGTAAAGCCGAAAGCGCCAGGTGTCTCACCTAATATATCCGCCTTTTTAAAGAGATGCCCAGCTTCCTTGGCCCTTATCGCCTTCCAGCTTCTAACAACGGCGGGTAAGTAATTAATAAGTAGTGCTGTACCACCTGTTATGACTAAACCCCACATAGCACCGTTAACAACACTGCGCCATACTAGTGATGAGCCACTATATTTATCCCGATTATTGTATGCATAAATAGCTCCAGGTATAGTAGAACTAACACCGAAAAGACCATATCCGGATATAGTCTTATTTGAGGTGCTACCTACCAGCTTACCAAGCGGACTCAATCCTTTAAGGGCAAAGGATACTCTCCAGACCTTCGGCGCTTTCTCCATAGCAGCTTCAGAAACTGCTCTGCCAGCATCAGCTCCTGCCTTCGCTTTGGCAAATGTGGCAAGGTTTCTATATCCAGAAGCCAGTGTCCAACCAACTGCAAGTAGCGTAGCTGCTATAACACCATGTTTTAAACTCTTTCCAAATGTCTCCCAGGAAGCTTCACTGCCCTTTGACACGCTCCATACAAAGTCACAAGTAGTATACGCAGCTGTTCCCCAACCCAATATTGCCCAACCTGAACGGAATCCCTGTGCAGTTTTTACTGCAAAAGGAGATAACCAGTTATACCATCTGACTCCATACTTAGAGTTAGCTAATATATTCCACTTTACTGAAGAAGCTCTCCAGGCCGTAGAAACAGACGACCCTGTTCCAATCATACCTAAAGGAACAAATACAAGGGCCCAAGGCACTGCCCGTAATATACTCATTCGTAGGCCTTCGATGGTTAGGGGTGTACCGTGATATATTGAACCCACAACATAAAGCGATACATTGATGGCTGCAAAGGTTCTGAATCCCTTCCAGAAGCTATAAGTTAATCTTGCCCCAAAATTCGCAGCACGTGCAGCATAGAGACTGAGTCTTGTCCCAATGCTTAGGCCTTTAGCGGAGGGGACAACTGAACTAGCTAATGGAGCTAGAGCTGCAGGCGGACAATATATAGCTAAGAAAACTAAGCCAGGTTCGGCCTGCTGAGCCATATCATCTGCACCCTCTAAAGCTGCTATGCCCTTCCTTTTTGCAAAATTCCAGACTCTGCCTATTCTTCCTATTTTTCCTATGTCCTCATTTAATTTCTGCATGGCCTGTTTAAAGCTATAATCCAGCCTCGACCCATTTACAGCTATTCTAACTTCATAATAATGCCTGTTGAACGAATTAACCTCACTGCTGCTAAGCATATTTCCTGACCTCGAATGCTGTGCTTTCTCTTGAACTCTTTCTTCAAGCCGCCTATATATATTCTGGGTTTTATCTCGTTTTGGACCGTCTGGCGTTGAGGCAATCTTATCCCTCAAATCCCATAAACCTTCTATATATTTTCCAGCATCTGTCTGGTACATTCTACCGTCGATAATGTAACAATTGACATAGCCGAATTCATTTAAGTAATCTTTTGCACCCTTGTACTGGTCAGCATTTAAAAGATAAATAAGGGTAGAACCATCGGCAAACTTATGCTCCTGTATCTGCACCGTAGGCTCGCCGTTAATCCAGAGCTGTTTTCTATCCACATCCAAAGCATATTTAAGATTAACCTTTTGATATACATTCTGCCTACCAGATACATCTCCGGTAAAAAAGGCTCTAATATATTTCGATTTGCTCATATTACCACAATTTGAAAGCGCCTTAAGCGAGGCTATAAATCTTCTGCCTTCAATCTCATAGGTAATACCTTCCTTAAATCCATAACTTTCTGCTATCTTTGGTATCTCGGCTAATATCTCTTTGGCTTCAACAATGTAATGTGCATTAAATTCTTGCCAGGACCAAGTCCCTCCCCAATGTTTAGAAATCTCTTCGATATGTGAAAACGCAACTACACCTGTAACAGTAGCATCTGGAATTAAAAGGTCTCCGGAGTATATATGGACATTATCTTCAACAATCATGAAAGTAACCCGATGCCTTGTCTTATTATCCGCACCCCTATATGTCCAGAGTTCAGATTTTCTATATACTCTTTTAACAGATATAATTTCTCTTTCTCCAATCTTTTTTGTTCCAAAATCATCGCTAATTTTATAATTTATAGGCACTGTTTCAATCTTATAAACTAAGAAATTATATATTTCTCCGCCATCAGCAAATTCACTTACCTTTAGCATTATCCACTCATTAGAGCTAACTGTAGTAAGCGTTGAGTTCTTAACATGTAATACCTGGTAGGAAGACAAGGTAACTTTACCACCCATAATATGGATTAAGCCCCACATTACCTGACTCTTCTCATTATAGTAAGTCCGCTTAGGCTTGGCTCCAGCACCTTCTCCTGGTTCTATAACAGAGAGCTTGCGATAATCGCCAACTATTAGACCCTGTTCTTCTTTAGAAGCCCATATATCAGCAGATAATATCCTATTATTATTTATCAGTGATATCCTGGCACCTTTTTGTACAACTCGACCAACTGAATCAACTATATCCTTGGTCGTTATAATGGAACCATCTCCCATAAACTTTATCTGGGCTTTTCCGGAATTGAATAAGAGGCTGAACATGTTTCCAGGAGCACCTTCTGCTTTCAGCTCAAAACTACGCTTGGATAAATCAAGATTTCCTGCAAGCTCAATATGGCCTTTTTTGGAATCTGCTGATTTTTCTAATCGAACAGATATTCTCCTACCATCAGGCATACTAAGTATTCCGAGCTCCTTGCCAATTGATCTTTCAACCATTTTGGCGCCAGATAAAGAATATGCATGGAAACCTTTGCCATCCACAAAAAGCCGTGCAACCCATGCCCTTCCTTCAGCATTCTGCATCAAATACACCTTATTGCCGTTATCCAACGTTATCGAAGTCTCATAAGTAGAGGGTTTCAGTCTATACCAATAACCTTTATAGTGGTCTTCTCTCTCACAATGAAATACCTCTGATACCTCTAAATTACCTTCTTGCATTATAGACTTTTTGCCTTCGATATTGGCTAAACAATAGAATGATGGCTTCTTAGGAGAAGACGGCTTCTCAGGTATTTCAAAGGAATAGAAATCTGACTCTTCAGTTACAGGTTCGGAAGTTATACGACTTGGCACTTCGTCAAAGTCTAAGTCTGCCCTCTCTCTAACCGCTTTGTTATCTTTACGCTCCATGAAACTGGGTTCACCGCTGTAAGCAAAAAGATACTTTCTATCTATAATGCCACGTAAGTGTACAACCCGTAGCCTATTATGATCACCGCTTTTAGTATAAATTGAGGCCAACATCTCATATAAGCCGTCTTCTGTTGGCTGTTGTTTTGTCTTGAAGTGCTCTATGTATTCACGGTTGTCTATAGTCTGATCCTCTGTAATGGTCTGGGTCTTTCCATTTAGATTGACGCGCACATAGAGTCTATCGCCTTCTCTTATGGCAAAGATGTATTTCCCTTCTGTAATACCA
>WJOT01000014.1 GCA_009619095.1 Clostridia bacterium | reverse complement strand
GGAATAGGATGAATAAAGTTAACCCGAAGAAAACAATTAGAATTCTCATAGCAGATGACCACGCACTTTTCCGGGAAGGTTTGCGAAAAATATTGGAACTTGAGGAAGATATCAAAATAGTTGGAGAAGCCAGGGATGGTGCCGAGACCCTGGGATTGGCAGATAGATTGAAGCCAGATATGATTCTGATGGATATCAGTTTGCCCGGTCCAAATGGGATAAGGGTTACACGACAGATTAAAAGGAGATACCGGAAGGTTTACGTTATCATGCTATCTATGTATGAGGACACAGCACATGTTATCGAATCATTTCAGGCAGGTGCTTCTGGCTATGTAATAAAGACTCGTCCTTCTGGTGAACTAGTACACACTATCCGATCTGTATTTAGAGAGGGGGTTTCAATTTCACCCCTTATAGAGCATAAACTACTAAAAGGCATAAGGAAGCCAGATTTTTTGAGAGGGACACCACGTGCTAATCTAACAAAGAGAGAAGTAAAAGTCCTCAAGTTAGTAGCTGCTGGGAATACCAATAAAGAGATTGCAAAGAAGCTCTTCATCAGTGAAAAGACAGTCAAAAACCACCTTAATCATATCTATAGAAAAATGGGGGTGAAAAACCGCGCACAGGCAGTGGTAGAAGGGCTAAAAAGAGATTACATTAGCAAGGATTAAAATATTTTTGTTCTCTTTTTGTATGTAATCTTCGAGTTATTTACCTAAAAGACCCATTTTTAACGGGTCTTTTTTTTTGACAAAAGATTTTATAAAATTATCTGTTCGGACTATTGACATCGTTGATTGATTGTATTAAATTCAATTTTAAATAAGAAAAATTAGCGTGATAACTATTCCTTACGAAATTTCAGGTTTGCCAGGAGGAAAAAGTGGTGGAGAAGATCGATCGGGTACAAGAACTGAAGGAGAAATATAGAGTTTTAGTTGAAAAGATTGGTGAAGGTTTGGCCATTTATGATAAAAATATGGTGGTAACTTTTGTGAATAATAAGATGTGTGAGATTGTGGGTTACAATAAAGACGAAATTTTGGGCAGGCGAGTTTCCTCGTTTTTTGCGGGCGAGAATAAAAAGAAAGTAGGAATCGAGTTGGTGGGGAGAACGAAAGGCAAATCATCACATTATAGTGTAAGGTTGAAAACAAAGAGAGGAAAGGAGATACTCCTGTTTGTTAGCGGTGTCCCTCTTTTTGACAGGAACAGGAAATTTAACGGAAGCGTCATAGTTGTCTCCGACATTACAGAAAGAAAACAATTAGAGGATAAATTGAAAGAACGTACGATAGAGCTAGAGAAAGAAGTAAATAAGAGAACTAATCTACTGGTCGATCTGTACAGAGGAGTTGCAGTTACAGAAGAAAGGAACAGATTGGCACGGGAGATTCACGATTTTTGCACTCAGACCCTGGTCTCTTCGATTTTGAAGATTGAGCTTTGTGAGAAAGTTCTGGACAAAGACCCGGAAAGGGCAAAGAGAGAGCTGGTGGAAATGAGAAAGATGTTGACAAAAAGCATTAAGTCGAACCGGGATATCATATAGGTTGCAGCTCCAGAACTTTCACAGAATGGGTTTTACTACTGTCTTGAAGCAGTATTTGGAAGAATTTCGTAGAAAGACAGGGATTGTATATCGTTTAAATCTTAAATTGGATACTACTCTACCCACAAGGATA
>WJOT01000061.1 GCA_009619095.1 Clostridia bacterium | reverse complement strand
TTCTGGTTTAGCCAGCTCAACATGGGGTAGCTGGGCTCCCTTTTCAAAAAGTGCCTGGGAGGAGATACCAATTCCCGGCGCAATCACCCCCCCCACATATTCTCCCTTCTCACTAATTATATCAAAAGTTGTAGCCGTACCAAAATCGACTACTATAACCGGACCTTTATACAGTTCAAAAGCAGCAATACTGGTTGAAAGTCTGTCAGCTCCCACTTCTTTAGGATTATCATACAAAATAGGCATCTCCATCTCGCCCCCCCGGCCAACTACAAGGGGCTTGATGTGAAAATATCTCTGGGAAATTTCTTCAAAAACAGGTAACAGGGAAGGAACCACACAGGATATAGCAATCCCCGAAATTTTTTTTCTGTCGATTTTTCCAAAATCGAAGAAATTTAAGATTTCTGCTCCATACTCATCTGGAGTCTTTCCTGCACTTGTTGAAATTATCCAGCTCTCTATCAGTTTCTTGCCCGTATACACACCAAAAGAAATACTCGTATTGCCAACATCAATCACCAGAAGCATAACATTTTCCTTTTATAACGCAGAGCTTCGCTCTGCAGCTACATTATTTTTGTAGCAGCAAAGCGCAAGCTTTGCTTCTCCTTTAGTCCCGATTCATCGGGACAGCTACAGAATTTTCGAGAGTATTTTCACGTCGCCAGCAACAACTCTTTTCCTGCCCTCATTTGTCTCTACAATCAAAGCTCCATACTCATCTATATTCAAGGCTTTACCTTCAATAATCCCATCTGGGCATTCAATCTTAACTTCCTTTCCCAGCACAGCCGATATACCCTTATACTCTTTCAGGATTGGACCCATTTCTTGCTTTCTAAAATCTAAATAATATTTATCAAACTTTTCCAGCACCTTTTTTAAAAGTTTCTGTCTGGGTAGGTTGCGGCCTATAACATCCTTAAGAGAAATTGCTGTAGCCCGCAGTGCAGGAGGAATGTGATTATTCACATTAATTCCCAGACCTGTGACAACATAATTAACCTGGCTAACGCCTGAGACCATTTCCGTCAGTATCCCGCATACTTTCTTAAATTCAATACCAGGAATGTGACGAATTAGAACATCGTTTGGCCATTTAAGCTTTACTTCTATTCTGGTGAGTTCGGCTATAGCTTTTGCTACAGCGAGGCTCCCAATCATAGTTATTTTTGGCACTTCCATCGGGGTTATTTCAGGACGGAGGATAACGGATAGCCAGATACCCCCCTTTGGCGAAACCCATCTTCTCCCCAGGCGACCCTTTCCCTGGGTCTGGATTTCTGCAATAACAACCGTTCCCTCAGCAAGACCCTTCTGTGCAAACTTCTTTGCCTTATCCTGAGTGGAAGTGACCCTCACATACCGAAATATTTTTCTCCCTATAATTCTTGATGACCGGCCAGAAATTCTCGCGCCTACTTTTTTCACTTCTCCACCTTGCCTCTCGGTGGAACCACCAGGCTGTCTATTCCACTGTCAATATGTCGCTATGCCACAATATCCAAACTTATATCCAGTGCCCTTGCTGAGTGAGTAATCTCTCCCACCGATATCCTATCCACTCCTAAGTGAGCAATCTGTTTAATACTCTTTAAATTTATTTTCCCCGAGACTTCGATAGCCGGACTTTTTGTCCCTTTTCTATCCCGCGCCATTTTAACCATTCTTACTGCCTTCTTTAAAATAGGGAGTTTCATATTATCGAGCATAATAATATCCACATCCATATCTAATACTCTCTTTAGTTGCCTGAGACTATCCACCTCTACCTCTACTTTCATTCCCTTGGGAATCTTCTCCCTTATCTCTTCCAAATTCCATCCGCCTGGAACTTTCTCTCTCGTGCGAGCGCCTGCTATCCACCAATGGTTGTCTTTAATCAGTACCATATCATATAAGCCCATCCGATGATTATATCCACCGCCGCAACTCACTGCATACTTCTCCAGATACCTTAGGCCCGGGAGTGTTTTCCTCGTATCATAAATTTTTGCTTTTCCTCGAGGGCTGGTGGATTTCACAGCCTCCGTATATTTTCGGGTTAGTGTGGCAATCCCCGAAAGGTGCTGCAAAAAGTTTAGCGCTGTCCTTTCCCCTGTCAGGACTACCTGAGCGCCTCCCCGAACTTCTGCCAGGGTTTCTCCTCTCTTTACTTGGTCTCCGTCTTCTACTATTTTTTTGAACTCGATTCCTCTTCCTTTCCTGCCTTTTCCAATAGTTAAGCTTTCCACAGCTTTGAACACCTCTTCTGCCACTCCTATCCCGGCAACTATCCCTGGCTCCCTGACTACTATCTTTGCTTTCATTTTCTTCGTTTCTGGCACAAGTAAACCAGTGGTAATATCCCCTCTCCCGATATCCTCCCGGAGCGCATTTTTAACAATTGGTCTTATCTTTTTTAAATCAAGGTTCACATTTTCCTCCTCGCTCCGATCAATCTATTCCTTATAGTACAACTTTTTTGCTCTGTGGTTTTCGATTATTTTCTTGATTGTCTGTAAAGGCAGGCGTTGCTTTTCGATGTTCTTAATTATCCGAACCCTACTCAATGTATCTTCTTTGTCGTAAAGTTTTTGACCTCCAGGCGTAGTACCAGCTGGTTCTACTAAACCGATTTCTGTATAGTACCTTATGGTTGACGGTAATACACCCGCTATCTTAGCCATCTCGCCAATTTTTAATAAATCCTGGGAGTGTAATTTTTTACGAGCCACCTGTCTTTCACCTCCTTTCGCTTCGCTCAATCCGACCGGGGTTCTCACCATCTCGAACCCGTCGCCAACCTTGTCCCGATTTCATCGGGACGGCGTTCCGGGGCGCTCACCGTCTCGCGCCCGCGCCTTTCCCTCGCTTCGCTCGGTCGTTGCTCCTTATTCGTCGCAACCGGCGCCCCTTTTTGATTTATTGGAATAATTTGGTAGTCGCAACCTTTCCCGCGAGGGATCCCGCTACAGGCGGAGTCCCAACGGGACGTGGCAGGTTGCGTTATAGAAATTACGCTCCGATGAATCGGTGCGACTACCTGTGGAGAACTCTTTTTCTATGCGGTAACCCCTTCAATTCAAAAATTTTGTCTCTTAATATTACTGCCAGCTCAAAATCAAGGTTATCTGCAGCCTGGCTCATCTCGCGCTCAAGCTGTTTCAATACCACAGGCGCCTGCTCTTCGGTTAAATAATCGTAACCCCTCTCCCGTAAGATTCCGTAAGCCTTTTGCTTCGTTTCATCGACAAATTCTTCTTCTTCCCTGATTGCTTTCTGAATTGTCTGAGGAGTAATGTGTAATTTCCTGTTATAATCTAACTGTTTCTTACGCCTGCGGTCCATTTCTGTGATGGCGCGGCGCATCGACTGAGTCACTCCATCTGCATACATAATTACCTGGCCATTTACGTTGCGAGATGCCCTTCCACAAACCTGTATCAAAGAGGTTTCAGACCTCAAGAAACCTTCCTTGTCTGCATCCAGTACAGCCACTAAGGAAACCTCTGGCAAATCGAGTCCTTCCCTTAACAGGTTTATCCCCACCAGACAGTCGAATTCACCTTTCCTGAGGTCTTTCAAAATCTCCACCCTGTTCAAAGTCTCAATCTCTGAATGGAGATAGCGCACACGGAGACCCTTCTCTACAAGAAAAGAACATAAATCCTCTGCCATGCGCTTAGTTAAGGTAGTCACCAGGACCCTCTCTCTCCTCTCTATTCTTTTCTCAATCTCTTTAATTAAGTTATCAATCTGACCTTCGGTGGGCCTGAGCTCCACTGCCGGATCGACCAATCCAGTCGGTCTTATAACCTGTTCTACCACAACACCTTTCGCCTTCTTCAGCTCATAAGGAGCTGGTGTGGCTGAGACATAGATAACTTGACTGACCAACCTTTCAAATTCAGTAAATTTTAAAGGTCGATTATCCAGGGCACTGGGCAGGCGAAAGCCATATTCCACAAGGGTCTCTTTTCTGGAACGGTCTCCTTTATACATACCATTCAGTTGAGGAATAGTAACGTGAGATTCATCGATAATCGTCAAGAAGTCCTGGGGAAAATAGTTAATCAGACACGATGGGGGCTCTCCGGGCTTTCTCCCCGAGAGATGTCTGGAATAGTTTTCAATTCCAGTACAATAACCTACTTCACGCATAATCTCAATATCATAATTTGTCCTGGTTTCTAACCTCTGGGCTTCCAGTAACTTATTTTGAGACCTCAACTCCTTTAATCTTTGTTCCAACTCTTTCTTTATCGCTTTTATAGCTTCTTCCAGCCTCGGTCCGGTAGTGACGAAGTGTTTTGCCGGATAGATATATACTTTATCTTTGTCTGTTAGAACTTTACCGGTTAAAGGGTCGATTTCAGCTATCCTCTCAATCTCATCGCCAAAAAATTCTACCCTGAGAGCGGTTTCCAGATAGGCAGGGTATATCTCCACAACATCCCCCCTAACCCTGAAATTTCCTCTAGTAAAACTGATGTCGTTTCTCTGATACTGGATACGTACTAAATCCCGCAGCAAATCTTGACGGGGATAAGAGTTACCCTTGAGCAGAATGACCAGAGACTCCTTCCATTCCTGAGGGGAACCAATGCCATAGATACAGGATACAGAAGCCACAATGATAACATCTCTCCTTTCTAAAAGAGAGCTGGTGGCTTTTAGCCTTAACCGGTCAATCCGGTCGTTGATGGAAGCGTCCTTCTCTATATATGTATCGGTCTGGGGCACATAGGCCTCAGGTTGGTAGTAGTCATAATAGCTCACAAAATACTCTACGCTATTTTCCGGAAAGAATTGCTTAAATTCGGAATAGAGCTGCGCCGCCAGAGTCTTATTATGGGAAATTATTAGTGCAGGTCTATTAACACTGGCTATCAAACTTGCAACAGAGAAAGTCTTTCCTGAGCCGGTTACACCAAGTAAGACCTGATTCCTTTCTCCTTGGAGAATACCTTCGGTCAACTCTGCAATTGCCTGGGGCTGGTCTCCCTGAGGCACAAAATCTGAAACCAATTTGAATTTCAAGTCAACTCTCCACTAAAAGCTTTTTTCCAACTAAGATTCCATTTCTTCAAAGCTTCTACCATACCATAATCAGTACGGTCGAGAGACAGGGGTGTAATCGATATCTTATTATGCTCAATGGCAGCAACGTCCGTGCCCTGTTCAGAGATTCCAGAGAGATTCTCACCAGCAATCCAATAGTACTTTTCTCCACGAGGGTCCGTACGTTCCTGAATCTTTTTTCCATATATTCTCTTCCCTTGTCTTGTTATTTCCACTCCTCTAATTCCTTCCAGAGGTAAATCAGGAATATTCACGTTAAGATAGACATTCTTGGGCAACCCTTGCTGGATAATCCTCTCAGCCAGGAAACGTGCAAAATTTGCTGCCACTTCAAAGTGGTATCCACCTGTGACAACTAAGGATATGGCAAAGGAGGGAACCTCTAACAGAGTTCCTTCCAAGGCTGCTCCTACTGTTCCAGAATAATTTACATCATCGCCGAGATTAGGACCATTGTTTATTCCAGCAACTACTAACTCCACATCCTCCTTCATCAGACCCAGTATACCCAGTCTCACGCAATCTGAAGGAGTCCCATTCACCAAGAATTTCTTTTCTTCCAGTTTTTGAATCCGTAGAGGTTTATCCAGGGTCAAAGAGTGGCTGGTAGTGGATCTCTGCCGGTCGGGCAGGACAACATAAACTTCACCAAGTCCTGATAATGCCCAAACCAGGGACTCAAACCCCTTACCATGTATTCCATCATCGTTAGTCACCAGAATCCGCATTTCTATTTCCCACCTATTTGGTCGGGCACTGTTTATAGCGCCATCTTTTAGAAAAGAAGGAGTGTCCCGACTTGTCGGGACAAGTTGGGCGACCGACCAGTGTAATTTATAAATGTATATTAACAAAACTTTTAGATAAAATCAACATAAATTTAAGTTGACAATGACAGTTAATTTATGATATTTTTTTCTTAACCTGAGAAAAATCTGCCTAAGATTGCGAGTGGTTGAAACTATGGCAAATGGACTTTTTGAGGAAATAAGAAGCCTGGTCCAAAAGGCAATTGCTCCGGATGGGAAAGAGTATGAAAGCCTTTCTATCGAAGCAGTAAGAAAGATTGCCAATAAGAAGAAAGTTCTGGGAAAAGAAGTAGAAATCGCTGCCTTAGAGAAGGGAATAATCCCCGAACGCTACCAGAGAAATATGGGAACAGTAGGAATCAAAGGACAACTTAAGCTACTCAGGTCAAAAGTGGTTATAGCTGGCGCCGGAGGTCTGGGAGGAACGGTTACGGAGCTCTTGGCTAGAATGGGTGTGGGACATCTCATAGTAGTTGATGGAGACTCCTTTGAAGATAGTAATATCAATCGACATCTACTCTGTCAGGAAAAGAACCTTAGACAGAATAAGGCTCAGGCAGCAGTGGAGAGAGTAAGGCAAATTAATTCTGGAATAGAGGTGACTTCTTTTCCTCACCCTGTTAGCGAAGAGAACGCCAGCCAATTGATAAAAGGGGCAAATGTCATTGTGGACGCTTTGGGCGAAATAGACGCCCGTTTTATTTTAGAGGCAGCATCTAAAAAAGAAGGTATTCCCTTAGTTCACGGCGCTATAGCCGGATTCTACGGACAGGTGACTACCATATTGCCAGAAGACGAAGGATTGATAAGGATTTATGGTTCACGCGATAAGGCTCCAGAGGTGGGAAGTGAGAGTGACCTGGGAACTCCTCCTACTACAGCCAGTATTGTTGCTTCGTTTCAGGCCCAAGAAGTCATAAAGGTCCTGCTGGGAATCGATAAACTGCTGCGTAATAGATTATTAAGTATAGATGCTGAATCAGGGAATATAGAGATAATTAGCCTCTCCCTTTAAGCATACTCGAGCCTACTCTTTAGCAATTAAGTATAATAGAAAAAAAACAATTAAGTATTGTGTCCCCAGAATTTTCAAGAATTTTCTTGACAAAAGGCTTTGGATTTGGTAAATATAAATTGATATGAAGAAGAGAAAAAAGGTTAGAAAATTAACACCCTGGCAGAAGCTGGTCAGTAAGTACGGAGTAAAGGGAGCAAAAGAAAGGTATAAGAAGATTATTCTTAAAGCGAAAAGCGAACCAGAAACTGCCAAAGATTCTCTCCAGCCAACTCCTCCAGCTGACAAGGAAGAAAAGGTAAGCCTGTTCATTGACCGGGGTGTACCCCTTAAGGAACGTTATGGAGAGACCAAAATAGCCCTTTTACCCCGTGATCCCAGATGGATTTATGCTTATTGGGAGATTGCTGAAGCAAAAAAAGAAGAAGTCAGGAGGAAACGAGGAGAGGAGATATTTTCCAGAGGCAGCTTAACCCTGAGATTTTATGATGTGACTGATATTGTGTTCAATGGCAGAAATGCTCATAAGCAATTTGATGTGAAAGTATATTCAGAAATCGGTAATTGGTATTTTCAGGTGCCAGAAAGTGGCCGTACCTACTTAAGTGACATCGGACTTCTAACGGCGGGGGGTGAGTTCATCACCCTTGCCCGTTCCAATCCCGTTTCCCTACCCCAAGGGAAGATATCCGAAATCGCCGACGAGAAATGGATGATTGTAAAAGAGGAGTTTGAGGAACTGATAAAAGAGATGCAACTTGATAAGTCTGGCTTGAGCACTAAGGAGGCAATGAAAATCCTTTCCCGGCGTCTGGAAGAAATCTTACCTCTTGGCGCAGGTTCTCCTATTCCTACCTCCCGTAAGCCCAAATAGCACCCACATTATGACTCAGGAAAAACCTATGGAAAAAGGATACTTATGTCTTCTCCTTCACGCCCATCTTCCTTTTGTTCGCCATCCTGAACATGAGGATTTCCTTGAAGAAGACTGGCTATACGAATCTCTAACTGAAACATATATTCCTCTAATTAGGGTTTTCGATGGATTAATCGATGACGGAGTAGATTTCAGACTGACCATTTCCATTAGCCCCACCTTAGCAGCAATGTTTTCCGACCCTTTGCTCCAGAGTCGATATTTACGCCATTTGTCCAGGTTGATTGAGCTAACGGATAAGGAACAAATCCGCCTGAAGAAACAGCCCCAGTTCCGGGAAGCTGCCCAAATGTACGAGAAGAAATTGAAGGAAACACGCTTTATTTTCCAAGAGAAGTATAATGGGAATATCCTCAATGCTTTCCGTAAATTCCAGGACTTGGGAAAGATTGAAGTCATAACCTGTTGCGCCACTCATGGATTTCTCCCTCTTATGGTATACCGCCGCGCTGTTCGAGCTCAGGTGAGAATAGCAGTGCGAGATTATCTATTTAAATTTGGTCATCGGCCAAAAGGAATCTGGCTCTCAGAGTGCGCCTACAATCCCGGAGACGACGAAATTCTAAAAGAAGAGAATTTGCGATTCTTCTTTCTCGACACTCACGGGATTATCTACGGCACTCCCCGACCGCGCTATGCTGTTTTTGCTCCGGTCTATTGCCCTTCGGGAGTGGTAGCATTTGGCCGCGACGTTGAGTCTTCGCTGCAGGTGTGGAGTGCTGAGACCGGTTACCCTGGAGATTTCCGCTATAGAGAATTCTACAGAGATGTAGGTTACGACCTGGATTACAACTACATCCATCCATATCTCCACTCTGACGGCATAAGAAGAAATGTAGGAATCAAGTATTATAAAATCACAGGCAAAGTGAACCTGGATAAGAAGGAACCCTACCGTCCCCAGGAAGCCCTGGAAGCTGCGGCTGAACATGCGGGAAACTTTATATTCAATAGAGAAAAGCAGGTGGAGTATTTATACAACTTTATGGGGCGTAAACCGATTATCGTGGCTCCTTACGATGCTGAACTCTTTGGTCACTGGTGGTACGAAGGTCCCGATTTCCTCAATTTCCTCTTCCGAAAAATACATTATGACCAGACTACACTTAGACCGGTTACTCCCTCAGAGTATTTAAATGAGAATCCAAAAAATCAGGTAATAACACCCTCTATGTCCAGCTGGGGAGATAAGGGATATAATGAGGTCTGGCTGAACGGAAACAATGACTGGATTTATCGACACCTACACAAGGTTACTGAGAGAATGTTAGAAATAGCGGAGGAGAACCCGCAGGCAAAGGAAGTGAAAAGGCGAGCGCTGAATCAGGCTGCCAGAGAACTGCTCCTGGCTCAGGCTTCAGACTGGGCATTCATTATGACCACTGGCAGAATGGTGGAATATGCTGAAAAGAGAACGCGCAACCATATCCACCAGTTCAACAGATTGTATGAACAGATAAAAAACAACAGAATCGACGAAAACTTCCTTAACGACCTCGAATACAGAGATAACGTCTTTCCTGAAATGGACTACCGCGCCTACCTGTGACATACTCACTAAAAAGGGGTCAGAGTCATTTTTGTCCTGTGACCAAGGAGAAGGTTCAAAAAATCACTCTGACCCCTTTTTTATTTTTATCCAGACTTCTCTTCGTCTGGGACCGTCAAATTCGGCAAAGAAGACTCCCTGCCATGTTCCCAGGACAAGGTCTCCCTTCTCTACAGGAATTGTCTCCGAGGAGCCTACCAAACTGGCCTTAATGTGGGCAGCAGCATTCCCTTCCAGGTGAGTATAATCACCCTGCCAGGGAACCAGCTTATCCAGCCCCATCAGAATATCCTGCCTGACACTGGGGTCTGCATTCTCATTGATGGTAATCCCAGCAGTAGTATGGGGAACGAAAACATAGCAGAGACCATTCTCAATCTTGCTCTTATGTACTATATCCCTTACCAGAGGCGTTATATCCATTAATTCCGATCGCGAGTGCGTTCTGATGCTCAATCTATTCAACATCTTTCTTGTCCTGAAAATAGGTTGCAGAAGTGGTGTCGCTCTCCCACACAGTCACTTTGCTCACTCTATAGTGAGAACCTTTCAACCGGGATTTTAACTCATTATAAATAAATCTGGCGATGTTTTCAGAAGTCGGATTAGTCACTTTAAAATGTGAAATTTCATTTAAATATTTATGGTCCAGTTTTTCCATAATCCTTTCCAGGTAATTTTTCACCTCTTTGAAATCTATCAGCATACCCGTTCTGTCTAAATTTCCTCCCCGAACTCCAACCCTTACTTTCCAATTGTGACCATG
This sequence comes from Clostridia bacterium, assembly GCA_009619095.1. GTDB lineage: Bacteria > UBA6262 > WVXT01 > WVXT01 > WVXT01 > WVXT01. The sequence goes on along the minus strand of WJOT01000061.1, from coordinate 12,657 downwards.
CAATTTCTCACATTTTTTCCTGTAGCCCCGTAAATTATGCGCTGCCGAAAAACTTCCCTCCACCATAACTTCGTACATTGTTTACTCCATCGCCTCCAGATTAACTCTTTCCGCCTTATCCATACTCTTTCCCAGAAACCTCCTGCCCAGCTGAAGAAACTTCTCTGGGTCATCGCTGACAAAAAATTTATATACTGCTTTACGATTTCCCTTTCTCAACAAATTTTTCTCCCCCAGCCTTCTCTCTACAGCCTTAGCTGTAGCTTCAGCAGTATCTATAAGAGAAATTTCTTGTCCCATTATTCTCCACAGGAGCTCCTTTAAAAGCGGATAATGAGTGCATCCCAAAATGAGAGTATCTATGCCTTTATCTTTTAGAGGAGATAAATATTTTTCGGCAATCTGCGAAGTCTCAGGTTTGTCAAGCCAACCTTCCTCAACAAGAGGAACAAATAACGGGCAGGCTTGAGAAAATACTTTTACATTTCTATCTATCTTCTTTAGGGCCTCCTCAAATGCTCTACTGTTTATTGTTCCTTCTGTGCCGATAATGCCTATCTTAAAATTCCTGGTAGTATCTATCGCAGCTTGAGCACCAGGTTCAATTACACCAACAACTGGAAAGTCTATCTTTTCTCTCAACGAAGAAAGGGCAAAAGATGAAGCCGTATTACAGGCCACTACAATAATCTTTACTTTTTGCGTTTTTAGAAAATTTGCAATATTCAAAGAGTGGCGGGTGACTGCCTCTTTAGACTTGGAACCGTAAGGAAGGTGTGCTGTATCTCCAAAGTAGATAATATCTTCTTGAGGAAGAATCCTGAATAACTGGCTAACAACAGTCAATCCACCAACGCCCGAGTCGAATACCCCCACTGGCCTTTCTACCATTTCCGCTCCTATGTTTACCACCTCTCCACCCATTCCTTATATTTTTCTACCCCTACACAAACGGATTCCACTAAATTCTTCTGAAATTTGCTACTCTTCAATTTTCTCTCTTCCGAGCGATTTGAAATAAATCCTACTTCCACAAGAATAGCCGGCATTTTAGCTCCCCTCAAAACTGTGAAACCCGCCTGTTTAACACCTCTATTGTCCACAGTTCTTAAGCGTCTGTCGACTTCAGAGGAGACAAGCGAACATATCTCAGATGACTCATTCATAAATTCATTCATAGCTAATGACCACAGAATTGAAGATAATTCGTTCCCCTGTTCTTTTTTCTCCTCCAGAGCCATTACTGCGTTTTCCATATTGGCTACTGCTTGTGCTTCCTCATCAGAGGCTTTATCAGACAGGAAGTATATCTCAAAACCTCTGGTACGCGACTTCAGGGAAGCATTGCAGTGAATGCTGATAAACAGGTCTGCCTTCTCCCTGTTAGCTATGGCAGTTCTCTCGGCAAGTGGCAGGAAAATATCGTGATACCTGGTTAAAATAACTCTTGTCTTTAGATTCTTATGTAACTCCTTAGCCAACTTATGGGCTATTTTCAACACCACGTCCTTCTCCTTGGTGCCCCGAGGACCGATTGCTCCCGGGTCTTTGCCTCCATGTCCAGGGTCAATCACAATAGTTCTAATTCTTGCTTTCTCTGCCTCTGCCACAGGTGCGACAGGTGCAGTTATTTCGGGTTCTGGAGGAGAAACTTCTTCCACTTCCTCTTTTACAGGGGCACCGGGCAGCTTCTCCACAGTAGACAAAGTTTTGCTCGCATAGTCCCAGGACACCTGTCCACCAAGCACCTCGCCAAATGCCTTAGTAATCACAACTTCCAGGGGAATCCATACTCTTCCTTCAATAATTCTGGTTTCCTTTTTCATCTTGCGTTTAATATTGTCGATAATTACTTCACGGTTATCAATAAAAAATTCTGCCTTCCCCTGACTCAATTCTAAACTTGCCTTATTCTTAACCGGGTCAAAATCGACTCTTCCATCAAATACCTCAGCCACATCATTGATTTTAAGATAACCCATTCCTGCAATTAAAAGTAAATCGATATCGCTATAAGTCTTCTCGGCAGTAAACACCTTAATCTTGACCAGCTGCCTCTGGGCTGAGGCAAGAGAGAAACAGAAAATCAATATTAACCCACATAGAAATAATTTTTTCAACTCCACCTCACTACTTGTTTGGTCGACCACCATTTACGGTGCCGTTTGGTCGGGCATTCTTTAGAGTGCCGATTCCGTCACCCTGCCCCGTCCCGAGACCGGGACGGGATCGGGAAAGGGTGACCGACCAGTTTATCCGTCACCCGAAAGGGTCATCGACCTGATTGTTTTATGATGGGATTAATTCTTTAATCTTTAAGAAAAGTGTATCCCAATCAATTGGCTTAATCATAAAATCCTTAGCCCCAGCTGCAAAGCCTTTTTCCATATCGCCAACCATTCCTGTGCCTGTGAGAAGAATTACAGGAATATTTTTAATTTCTTCATTTTCTTTAATCATCTTGCAGGTAGCAAATCCATCAACTTCGGGCATCAATACATCCATCATAATGAGGTCAGGCTTCTCCTTGACTGCCTTACTAATGCCTTCCGCTCCCGAAAGGGCCGTCAATACCTGGTAATCGCGAGTTTCCAGTACTGCTACCATTGTCTCCAGAGCGTCGGGGTCATCGTCAATTATGAGTATTTTTGATTTCCTGTTCATATCTCTGCCTATGATTTTGGTGGAGGCGGCGGGACATATACTCCATTTATTTCTAAGTGGTATGGACTATCTCTTCATCCCCAATCGGGGAGCCTGACGTGTTATAGGAGGCATAGATTTATCGTTGGTTCAACTTCGTCCAACGATATCACCTCCTATCATTACAGTCTCTGCAGGGCTTTCGCCCCTCAGGATTACCCTTTCCTGTATTATCAGGATTAGGGTTTCCCTGATGTAAGCCAGGTTTTGCATCCCGAATTACTTCGGAAGTCGACCTTTTGATCGAACCCGCGTCCAGAAATATTTCAGCAGGACATCTACAGGTTTAGTCTTTGTTTGGAATCTCCCCCGCCTTATTACCCAAAGACAGGATTCGAGACGGAGCAGCCTTTAAATCTCATCCCGACTTCCAAGGCAAAAGCCGGAACTATCCCATCTCTCTGACACTCATCCCCATCCAATGGGCAAAAAGAGGTGAGCGTGTCCGCTTACGCGGCTAATGCTAACTTAGTGTCAGCACTTAGTTTTTGTTGTCGATTGATTAACGAGCCTTCGACAAACCTCGACCTGCCGTCCTTGCCTCCTTTATTCCTGTCGAAACCTGATCGCCCCCTTTATTTGTATTTATCTTTCATCGACCTTCTTATTTCTCTCTCGGCTTCACGCCTCTTTAACGCTTCTCTTTTATCATATGTCTTTTTTCCCCTGGCAAGGCCAAGAGAAACCTTCGCATTTCCGTCTTTAAAATACATCTCTAAAGGGACCAAAGTCAAGCCTCTTTGTTGAACTCTGCCCATCAATCTTTTTATCTCATGCTTATGCAAAAGCAACTTCCTCTTTCGCTTTGGGTCGTAATCCTTTGTCGAGGACTTTTCATATGGGCTTATATGTACATTATAAAGGAATGCCTCTTCTCCTTCTATGCGACCAAACCCATCCTTCAAAGCCGCTTTTCCTTCCCGCAAAGACTTCACTTCCGAACCAACTAAAACAATCCCCGACTCATAGGTCTCCAAAATTTCATATTCGTGTAAAGCCTTTTTGTTTGTACTTATGATTTTTTTCATCTTTTAAATTATACCAAAATAGATTCCTTTTTGCAAATAAAAAAGCCCGAACATAAGTTTGGGCTTGACTTTTTCTTCAGGCTAAATTAAAATTATTTCGACATTATGCCGAAGTGGTGAAATTGGCAAACACGCACGGTTCAGGGCCGTGTGGGCGAAAGCCCTTGGGGGTTCAAATCCCCCCTTCGGCACTAGCTAAGAATCCCATTCTCTTCAGCTATCACTTAACCCAACAAGATAGCACTAAGTCACGGAGATTTGAAGCTATCCTCACGCCGACCTTATGAGAGGAAAAGCGTGGGTCGCTGTCCCGATGAATAAATCGGGACGTGTTAGCGACGGGCGCGAGTCGGTGAGCGCCCCGGGTCCGAAGGACTGCGTCAGTGAGGATAGCCGGCTCTTTCGCCGAGGGAGTTCGGGGAGAGGTGAAAGAGAAATCCCCCCTTCGGCATTAGCACAGAGACCTACTCCCCTTTAACCTCGACTAACCAAATAGACATATTTCCGACCAAAGGGGATTTGAAGCTATCCTCACGCCGACCTCACGGGAGGAAAAGCGTGGGTCGCTGTCCCGATGAATCCAGCCCCTGCAAAAATCGAATCTCAGGGGCTGGATGAATAAATCGGGACGTGATAGCGACGGGCGGAAGACGCTTGAGCGCCCCGGGTCCGAAGGAGCACAGCAATTTAGTAGACTTCTCTTCTATGTCCTATCTTATGGATTTCAACTACCTTCTTGCTTTTCAGAATCTTATAAACAATTCTGTAGCCCCCAACACGATAAGACATTTTGCCTTCGTATTCACCTTTTAGCCATTTGCCTAAATATGGATTTTCTCCGATCGTCTCCAATTCAACAAGGATTCGGCTTTTAACACGAACTGGCAATTTCCTATATTGCCGAGCAGCTATAGGCAGAAATTCTATTTTATAGACCATTTACTTTTTAATTCCTTTCTGCTTCCTGCCTGTAACTTGCTCAAAGGAAAGCCTTTTGCCTTTCTTTGATTCTTTCTCAGCTTTCCGGAGGTCTTCCCTCCATTTAGGGTTAGCAGCAATCTCTAATGTTTCAAGCCAACCCTCATATTCATCAAGACTCATAAGTACGGCCTCACCCTTGCCCCTGTGTGTAATAATGTACCGAGTATAACTCCTGTCAGCGGTTCTCACAAACTCCAGAAATTTCTGTTTTGCCTCAGTGGCCGATAAAGTCTTTTCGGGCATCCTGGAGCCTCCTTTCTATCCATTTTTCTATCCGGTCATTTTTCTGGTTATATTATATACTAACCCGCAAGATTTGTCAAGGCTTTTATTGAAGCCTTTCCCGAATTTGTATCAATTAGGAAAAGGAATGAAGGGCAGCAAAAAAAACCGCCCCCACCTGTTTGGTGTAGCGGTCTTTCGAAATAAATACATCCTCAACCACAGGGACTTGAAGCCTTTTGCCATTCTTAAGAACTTTTGCCGGAAGCACGTTGGAGGACAGTTTTAACTCGAGCAATGAGTTCTGTGGGAGAGAAGGGTTTGGTGATATATTCATCCCCACCGATGTCGAGTCCTTTGAGCTGGTCTGTTTTCGTTCTCCTCACGGTCAACATGATAATTGGAAGATGCTTATATAAAGGGTCTCCTCTTATCTTTCGACATACCTGCCAACCATCCATCACCGGCATATTAATATCTAAAATCATTAAATCTGGCGCTTCGCTATAGACCTTCGCCAGTCCTTCCTTTCCATCCGAGGCAGTGATTACCTCAAAACCTCCCCGAATCAAGACGCGCCTCACTAAATCTAATACATCCTTTTCATCGTCAACAACGAGAATCTTTTTCATTACTGGGCTCCCTTTTTAAGTTTTTATTTTACCACTTTTAACTGGCAAAGTAAAGATAAAAGTAGCACCCTCACCCAATTTACTTTCTGCCCAAATTTTTCCTCCATGTAACTCCACAATACTTTTGACTATGAACAGTCCAAAACCTGTCCCTTTCCCTTTTTTCACTTTTTCCCTGACTTCTCTTATGTAGTGGAACTTATCAAGGGCTTTATCCATGTCCTCCGGTAGCCGGTCATTTCTGTAAATATATTCAAAAACGTCTTTTCCCTGGTGGAACTTATCAAAGATGCTATCCAGGTCCTTCGGAGGAATCCCTACCCCGGTATCACTAACCTTAACCAGGACAAATTCGGGATTCTCCATCATCTTTTCAGCATTAATAGTTACTGTGCCCTTAGGGGGAGTAAATTTAATGCCATTACTTATCAAATTGGTGAGGACTTGCCCTATTCTATCTCCATCAGCAAATACTTTGGGTAAACCGATTGGCAATTCTACTCTGAGGTCGATTTTTTCTTCTTCTGCCTTGGGCATAAAAATAGTGGTCACTTCCGTGACCAGAGAAGATAAATCGATTAATCGAGGTTCCATCTCCATTCTACCCCCTTCTATTTTAGCCGCATCCAATAAGTCGTTAATAAAACGTGAAAGACGAATAGTGTTATTCTTTATAGTATTTAGGTCCTCAATGCCAGTCTTTGCAAATTCTTCAACCCCTCCTTCCAACATCTCGTTAACATAACTTTCAATAGCTGCCAGAGGAGAACGCAGGTCATGTGTGACGCCGGAAAGGAAATCCTTTTTCATCTGGTCAAGCTTCTTAAGTCTTTCCGCCATTTGGTTAAACTCATCGGCTAACCAACCCAACTCGTCTTTTCTGTCCACTCTTATTTTAGTATCTAACTTCCCCTGACCAATAAGGTCGGCTCCTTTGACCAACACTTTAATTGGTCGAGTCATAGTGGCAGCGAGAATAAAAGCACCCAAAAGTCCAAAAATTAACACACCCAATGCAACGCCAAGAACACGCTTCCCTGTCTCATGCAAAGTTCCTTCAATTATTTCCTCTAAAACAGTCTTGGAAAATCCAATACGGGCAATTCCTTTCTTCTGTTTACCTAAAAATACCGGTAGGGCAATATCGATTATTTCCTGATGAGGCTCTTCTGAAACTCTTTGATATGACTGAATGAGAAGACCTTGGCTTGATTGAGCTTTTATCCCAATAGTGTCCTTTACAATCTGCCTTAACAATTGCGGGTTAGAATGAGCCAATATTCGATTCTCATTGTCAACAAATAGAGCATAAGTTACTGCTTTATTTCCTTCTTTTATTATCTTTATATAATCGATGAGGAATAAATCGTAATTCCTGAGCAAAGCTTCCCTGCCCACGCCTGCTAAACTCTTAACTAAAGCAATCTGATTTTCTCTGGTTTCCTTAATTAGGTGTTGCTTCTCAACGGTCATAAAAAGAAGACCTGTAGCCGCCAGCACCATAGTGATAAGAAGAGAAGCGAATAAGGAAAATTTGGTTTTTAATCTCATTTCCTTTCCTCCTTCAACTGAAGTTCTTTTTCAACTCCTTCCAGTGCTTTTCGAATCTTTTCATTCTCCGGGTCCAATTTTGAGGCCTCTTTCCATTCTTTAATCGCTTCCTTTAAACGACCTTCGGAATATGCTTTCAGCCCACGAGTATAACGCTTCTCAATTTCTTCCTTACTTCTTCTCTTTTCAATTTTTTCTTTCGCTTGCTTTATGAGCCGTCTCGATTCGAGATGACTTGGGTCTAATTCCAGAATTTTCTCAAGCTCAGTAATAGCTTTCTCATACTCACCTTTCTGGTAATAACTGAAACCTTTCCCCCAATATCTTCTCATTACTTCTTTCTTGGTCACTTTTTCTGCTTGGCGTCTCTCCTTGATGCGACGTAATTCTTCCTCTAATCGACGAAGTGTCTCTTCGGTTTGCCGTTGTCTCTCTTGAACTTCCCTTATCTCTGTCTCCGATATCTCTTTTTCTTTCATTATCTCTTCAGTCTCAAGTCTTGCTTTTTCGGCTGCTTCCTTGGCTGATTCGAGTTCAGACTTGGTTCTTTCCAGCTCCTCCTCAAGCTCCTCTTCAGGACCTTTAACGCCAAATCTTAAGGTAAGCGAGAACCGGTGCGAGCCAGAAAAACTGGAGATGCCTCTTAAAGGATAGACAAAGCTATAATCGAATTGAAAAAGCCTACTATATCTATAACTTGCTCCCAGAGAGAGGCTGGCATATTCTCTCTCGCCAATACCCAGACCAGCCCTGACAGCCAGAGTCTTACCCATAAACCACTTCTCAGTCCCTGCAGAAACAGTAACGTCTCTTCCTTTGAAAGTGAGGTCTGATGTCATATTGAAATTCCTGCTTCTGTAGGCGTAACCTAACTTTGTCGCCAGAGCTATTTTATCTCTGTCAGCTAAGCCCATATCTGGCTGATTAATGTCATTTAAGGTTAAGGCAATGGAATGGTGCCTACCCAGGTCGTAGAGAAGTCCGAGGTCGGTACTGAAACCTGTGCGTGAATAGCCATTCTCAAAGACAGGATCTCTTCCTCCCTTGCGTTGAGTTGTGTCAAGATCGATGGCGTTCTCAGTATAAATTGTCTTTTCGAAGCCTTTGTAGAGAACTTTAAGATTCAGCCCTGCCGCAAGCGAAGAACCTCCCTTAGAATGGGAAATTCTCTTACCGTAGGCAAACATAAAAGTGTCTTCCCGGTAATAGCGAGTTAAAGCAAAGTTTAACCATCCCACCCCTAAAGTTCCCAGGCGGTTAAGAGATTGAGCATAACCAACAAAACTTTGCCCAAGACTCGAGTTATCGTCGAGCCCCCAATAGAGTTTCCCATAATCCAGAACCAGCTCTTTCCACTCGATTCTTCCTAAGCCGGCTGGGTTATAGTAGATGGCGTAACCATCATCAGCCAAGCCAATAAAGGCATTTCCCATCCCAATTCCCCGTGCCCCTACTCCCAAATCCTCAAATTGAGCAAAGGCTGAAGGCAAATTCCAGGTGAAAGTAAACAACAGTATCAGGATGCTTTTCCATATCAATTTTCTCATTTTTCTTTCCCCCTTATCTCACTAAAATTATTGTTCCCTTAATTACTTTATTCTCAGAACCAGAGACTTCGATTTGATAAATATATAGACCACCTGTTACCGGGTTGTCGTTAAGACCATTTCCATCCCAAATTAATCTATCTATTCCTTCGCGTTCGTCTTTCTTCATATCGGCAACCAATCTTCCTTTAAGGTCATAAATCTTACCCTTCACTAAAGCATCATATGGGTTGTCATATTGAATCTCAAAATAGTCATTCCAGCCATCACCATTGGGAGTAAATATCTTATCTGGACGGATACGTGTAATATCAAAAGATTCAGAGTAAAATGATTTGTGAATAGAATATTCTTTTCCCTGTTTCCATTCTAATCTAACTCCATCAGAATAATCATCTATTCTACCCCCTAAATGAGTGCATTCCAGGATAATGAAAACAAATGCAATGAAGATAGTCTTAGCTAAATAATTAATCTTTGCCATTTTCGCTCCTTTCTGACCAAGTAAATCTTTCGCTTTACACTCCAAAATCTCCCTGGAGTGTCAAACGAAAGTTTGACCAAGTAAAGCTCTCCTTCGTTTATCTTGCCACCACCACTGTCCCATTAATCACCTTGTTCTCAGGACCAGTCACCTGAATCTGATAGATATATACGCCGCCTGGCGCAGGATTGCCATTCGCATCTTTTCCATCCCATCTTAAAGTTTCCTCATTTGCTCCTTTCTCCATTCCTGCTACCAGGGCACCCCTGAGATCGTAAATCTTGCCATTTACAGAGCCGTCTTTGGGATTGGCATATTGAATCTCAAAGTAATCGTTCCAGCCGTCTCCATTGGGAGTAAATATCTTATCTGGTTGGATTCCCTCAATTACAAATGAGCTGGCCCGGAGAGATTCTTTAATCATATACTTACCAATTCGTTTAGATTTTATACTCACCAGATGGAAATATTCATCTACCTCGCCACCCAATTTAAGCCATTCTAAACCATTGAACCAGAACAGAGCCAATTGTTCGGATGCACGGTCTGCTGGAACTGATGAAGCTCGTTTTACATGTCCATTCTCAACTTCATAAGTAAGAGCTACTCTGGCTAATGGTCTGGCAAAAACGAAGTTCTTTATCTCTTTTCCACTCTGACCTTTCGTGGCGAGGAAGCTGTAAGATTTGATTACCCTTCCACTTTCTTCTTCTCTATTCCTTAAGACTTCTATTATGACGTCATCTCCGTAGGAGTTATTCTCCTTGTAAAGAATTTGCTTGATTTCTTTTGGAATAACCATACGGGTTGACATCTGTTCACTATTAACAGCGATTATGTTCACATCTTTCGAAGAATCGATGACCATTGAAATCTTACTGAGATTGCCAGCAGTATCTTTAGCCCTAACCATGTAATAGAATGTCCGTCCTTTGATATCTTCTGGATCTGTCCACACTAAGGATTCTCCCTTGGCAACAAAATCCACCAAAGTATACTCGCCATCAACAGCCGAAGCCCGATAGATATTGTATCCAACCAGGTCTCCACAGGCTGTTCCATCTTCATTCTTACTTACACCACTCCAGCCTATGGTCATCGTTTTTCCATCGGCACTTAGAACTCCCTTAATTCCCGCAGGCTGTCTCGATTCCAGAATATCCTCTCGAATAATCGCGGTGGCAATATTGGAGATATCTGAAACATTAGGCACCTCGTCTTCCGTTTTTATAGCAAAGTAGTAGAGAGTATCACTCGCCAACCCTGTTATTGTTTGACTATCGGAACCTCCTCCGCTCACAGTAACATTTCTTTCCTTAACGTCTGTTACACTATCGAAATTATCAACAGTAATATTATAGGTTGCATACTTAATAATATATTTTGTTGCCATCCCCAGCCATCCATCATCCCCTGGAGCTGTCCAGGACAAATCTATCCTGTCATATCCTGCTCCTGGTTCGGCTACCAAATCTATGATGGCCGCCGGCGCAGTCTCATCTTCAACCTTCGGCATCGCACTTGCCACATTATTATTCAGCGCCTCATTCCCAACATCATCTTTAGCACGCATAGCAATATAGTAAATAGTTCCCGTGCTTAAGCCAGCCAGCCAGTGCGTATCATCCCACTCGCCTGGAGCAAGAGCTGCCCAGCCTTGTGTATACGTATAGGCAGCCTGTTCCCACCAGCTGGTTGTAGTGCCACCCAATTCCGCCACACTTCGCGTATCATACTTTACAGTATAGGGCCAACCAGTTAATTGAGTAACCCATCCATCATCACCGGGCGTAGTCCAGGCCAAGTCGATATCTCCCACAAGCGTCCCCGGTGTCACTACCAAATCCGTAATCGATGCGGGCACAATCGCATCTACTGTTATCCCGATTGCTATGCTATTAGAACCCGCAGCTGGGCAGATAGGCACGGAAAGAGCCGCTCCTAGAAGAAATAGCCCTAAAATCAAGCTCAATATTCGGATGATTGGGTGACCTGTTTTACCCATCTTTTTTGCCTTCTGAAATTCTATTTTCTATGCATTTTACTTCTTTCTTCTGACAAAAAACTTCATATATCTTAAAACTAACAATCATTATCCTGAAAAATTTCACCATAATGATAAATATGACTTTTTGCCTTCATATTTTTCTCTTCAGCAAACTCTAAAAACATCTTCATTCCTTCAGGTTAAAAGTCTTTCTATCTTTGCTTTGCAGATTCTATATCATTATCTCTCCGAACTGCTCTGTAATTCTAATTTTTGGGTTCAATTAAACCATTTATTCTATTTACTTTATCTATGTATGCTTTTCCATTCACAGTCCTTACCTGAACTATTGATTCCTTTCTGATTCAGTTTATTCCATACCCACTTTAGTGAAGTTATTGCAATCAGTAGAAATCTTCACCAAAGTCAGTGACAAACCTGATCAGGTGATCTATCTGTGCCTGTGAAGGATAAGCTTTAGCACACTACACGCTAAAGCATGGCCTCAATCACCTTACAGATAAACCTCTGCAATGTGCAGCTTCCCAATTCTGGTCTTCACACAATCACTCACTCTCAGTATGCTGTTATTGTCACTGTGATAGTCTGGGCTATACCTGATCCTACAGTCAAGGAAGTCGGGGTCTTAATCCTGAACCACATCCCCCTATCACTCCCTGAAGGACTGTAGTCCCCGGGATTGTTAGCCGGCACATCCACACCTGTCTGTGTCCCATCTATGGTGAAGATATCGCTCCCATCGCAGTCCTGGTTAGTAGCCTCTAAGTCATCATCTGCCCATGTGGCATCGACATCCCCTGGTTCAACGTTGTGAAATGCTGCATACAGAACAAACTGGTCTTCACTCGGACCTGTGGCATGACTGGCTATTGTCCAGTTGCTCGGTGAAGAGTTCGAACCCTTGATCTTGTAATCCTCAGTTATACCACTGGAAGTGTTACGCACTGTCGCTGAACTGGTCAGTACTGAGGTGCTGTTCGCTGACACGCTAGTAAAATCGAGTTCTGTCTCCAGTATGTCTACTGCCAGCACTCCTGTAACTGTAACATACACGTACACCGAATCGTTGTCAGCAGCCTGTGCAATACCCAGAAGACTCACCACCAATAATAGTCCTAATCCTAAAGTAATTAGCCTCTTCATCTTTAATCACCTCCTTCTTTTTTAGAATTCCTTTAATCTCTGCATAATTACCTTCTCCTCTCTCTACTACCACTACAGGCAAGTACGTTATTTTCTGTACCACTGCCTCCAGTGTAGAGATATGGATACAGCTCACCTTGCAGATAGAATTCTGCAATGTGCAGTTACAACTCTGCAATGTACTGCTTCCCAATCCTGGTTTTTAGACAATCACTCACCCTCAGTATGCTGTTACTGTCACTGTGATAGTCTGGGCTTCACCTGAACCTACAGTCAAGGAAGTCGGGGTCTTAATCCTGAACCACATCCCCCTATCACTCCCTGAAGGACTGTAGTCCCCGGGATTGTTAGCCGGCAC
>WJOT01000008.1 GCA_009619095.1 Clostridia bacterium | reverse complement strand
AACTACAGGCGCAACCCTGGATGAATGTGCCAAAACGTTAAAGAGGGCAGGAGTTAGTGAAGTTTATGCACTGGTCTTAGCCCATGGAATATAGAATTAAAATGGTAGTTAGGAGTAGCTCCGATTCATCGGAGCGTTTGACAAAAAATTCTTGACTTTATTGGGTGAATTTATATAATAGCTGGAAGAGTAAAATAAAAGGAGGCAAGCGATAAATGGCAACAAAAATAGGTATTAACGGATTTGGAAGGATTGGAAGGCTGGTGCTACGAGCAGCCATTGCTGAAGGCATAAAGGAGCTCGATTTTGTGGCAGTTAATGATTTGACCGATGCTAAAACTTTGGCACATCTGTTTAAATACGATTCAACTTTTGGTACTTTTAAGGGCACGGTAGAGGTAAAGAACAGTTCCATTATGATAAATGGAAAAGAGATAAAGGTCTTGTCACAGAAGGACCCAGCCCAGCTACCCTGGAAAGATTTGGGTGTTGATTTCGTCATAGAGTCGACGGGAAGATTTACCGACCCAGAAAAAGCCAAAGCCCATTTAGCAGCAGGAGCTAAGAAGGTAGTGATTACTGCCCCGGCAAAAGGGGAAGCTTTCACTGTGGTTATGGGAGTAAATGAAGATAAATACGACAGTTCCAAGCACGATGTTGTTTCCAACGCTTCCTGCACCACAAACTGCCTGGCGCCAATAGCCAAGGTTCTTCTGGATAAGTTCGGGATTGAACGGGGATTGATGACTACCATCCATTCTATTACTAATGACCAGGTTACTCTCGACTTTCCCCATAAGGATTTACGCCGTGCTCGAGCAGCTACTATGTCCATGATTGCTACCACTACCGGCGCAGCAAAAGCTATAGGATTGGTCCTACCCGAATTAAAAGGTAAGATGGACGGTATGGCAATACGCGTGCCTACTCCTAATGTCTCTGTGGTCGATTTAGTCGTCGAGGCGAAAAAAGAGACAACTGTGGATGAGGTGAATAAGGTCTTCAAGGAGGCTTCCCAGGGAAAGCTGAGTAAGTATCTCGATTATACCGATGAGCCATTGGTATCCCGCGATTTTTATGGAAACAATAAATCTGCCATAGTAGATGGTCTCTCCACAAGAGTGGTAGAAAGCAAGATGATAAAGGTTCTCGCCTGGTACGATAATGAGTGGGCTTACTCTTGTAGAGTGAATGATCTGGTCAGCTATATGGTGAAATCAGGAGCCAAAAGCGGAGCTAAGGAGAAGGTAACAACTCAATAGAGGCGACCTTGCCGGCTCGAGTCTCAAGGTCAGAGCCTTTAGCTCTATCTTACGAAAAAGGTAAAAATAATGGAGAAATTAACAATTTCCGACCTGGAAATAGAAGGTAAGAAAGTCTTAATTCGTTGCGATTTCAATGTTCCTTTAGATGATAAAGGAAGAATTACGGATGACACCCGAATTCAAGCTGCTCTACCTACAATCAGGTACGCTCTGGGAAGAGAATGCGCAGTTATTCTGATGTCCCATCTTGGCCGACCCAAAGGGAAAGTAGATCCGAAATTAAATTTGAAACCGGTTGCCGAAAGATTAGGAGAGCTTTTGAATCTTGAGGTTCTTATGGCGCCTGACTGTATCGGTCCCGAGGTGGAGAAGATGGCCAGGGAGTTGAAAGGGGGAGAAGTTCTTCTTTTAGAAAATTTGCGGTTCCGTTCAGGAGAAGAAACAAATGATGAAAAGTT
>WJOT01000111.1 GCA_009619095.1 Clostridia bacterium | reverse complement strand
TATCTCCGCAAATCACGGGTTCGATAAATCGAACCCCTACATTCATTACATTCCTTTTTCTAAAGCATTAGTTATTGCCTCAATCAATCCCTTGCTGGAATAAGTCGCTCCACTAACTATATCCACATCGATATTCTGTTTTTCCAGTATTTCCTGAGGTATTTTCTCTCTAACCTTAGACCAGTATTCTACTACCTCTTGTCGCTTCAGAATAGCTATCTTTATTATCCGATGATTTTGCACAGTCACCCTCACCCTAATCGGTCCAATAAAGCCTGCCCCTTCGCCAGTGTAGTTCCCATCACGGATATATTTGAGAATCTCTACTTTCTTTAAATATCTCAAGAAGTCACCATATAAACCGAACAGTTCCTTAGCTCCCTCAAGTGCTGCCCGGGAAGAAATAGTCGCTGCCGTAATTGCCTCTACTTTCCCTTGGGGATATTCCTTTGTAAAACTCAAATCCTCTGTTTTCAGTTTAATAAATTGTTTACTAAACCAATCCTCCACAATCTTAGACCCCAGACCGGGAGTCTCAATCTGGTTCAATATTTTCAGCCCTGTTATTTCTCCTTTCATATCGAATCCCATAATCATTTCTATTGGCCCAGAATAACCCCGCGTCTTTGTCTTTATACTCACTCCTACACGTTCTCCTCTCTCATCATATCCAATAAAGTATTCCTGTTCCCCAATATTTACAAGCTCAAATTCGCTTGCCTCGGGTAGAACTTCTTTCCGAGCTTTCTTTGCCTGCTGTTTAGCATAAGCATCTATTATAGGCTTTGTGTTCTTATAAGTGAGACTAAGTGCCCAAGCTGCTAAAGAGGCAACAATCGCTAGCAATAAACTCCTAATTATAATTTTTTTCATCAGCAATCCCACAGGAATTACGTTAAAACCTTGGTCTGGTACTATTTACAGTGCCCTGTATCAGTTGTTCAACTACCGAAGACTTTTGGTTCAGTAATTTTATCAATTATAGGAGTTAACATATTCATAATCAGAATAGAGTAACAGACTCCTTCAGGAAACCCTCCCGTGAAGCGAATTAATACAGTTAGAAGCCCGCAACCTACACCGAATACCAACTTACCCCTCCTGGTTAAAGGCGAGGTAACCAAATCCGTTGCCATAAAGAAAGCCCCCAGAATAAGCCCACCAGCCATGATATTGAACAAAGGGTCTCTATTAAACAGAAGACAGACTAAACCAACCGTTCCAATATAACTTACTGGAATGTGCCAGGTAATCTGCTTCCTATATAGAAGGTATATTGCTCCAAGTAACAAAGCCAAAACAGAAATTTCACCCAAACAGCCAGCTCTGTTACCCAAAAACATTTCTAAATACGATGGCAACCTCTGGTCTAACTCCATCTTCACTATTCCCAGAGGTGAAGCAGTGGTCACCCCATCAAAGGGTTTCGTCCAGGTAGTCATATACACCGGCCAGGAAGCTAATAACACAGCTCGCGCCACCAGTGCCGGATTGAATGGATTGTATCCCAACCCTCCAAAAATCTGCTTCCCCAAAGTAATTGCAACAAATGCACCTATTGCCACCATCCACAGAGGAGAAGAAGGAGGCAAGACAAAAGCTAAAAGCATTCCCGTAACAACAGGGCTTAGGTCTCCAACTGTAATCTTCTTTCTCCACAGCTTCTGCCAGAAAAACTCGCTTGCCACAGAAAAGAAGATGCTTACCGAAACAATAAGAAGTGCCCGCCATCCAAAAAAGATAATGGAAGCACCTAAAGCAGGAGAAAGGGCAAAGATTACATCAGACATTATTGTTCGGACATCTTCCCTTGCTCTAATATGTGGTGAGACAGAAACAATTAACCTTTGAGAAATAACTTCTTCCATTTTCCCTCTATATAGCAGAGCTCCGTCCCGATTCATCGGGGCCGCTACTCTCTTTCCTTTACTTCTTCTTTCCCCCACTTAATATACTGGACCAGTGGAATCTTCACCGGGCACACATAAGCACAAGCCCCGCATTCCATACAGTCGAAGGGACTATATCTTCTTACACTCGCCCAATCCGTATGCTGCACATGTTGGGCTATCACCGTAGGCATTAGGTTCACAGGACATACATCGATGCATTTGCCGCAACGTATACAGTCTCCTTCAGGAAAGGTTTCAGCTTCACTTAATATTAATATGCCGGAAGTCCCCTTAATTAGTGGGATGTCGAGAGTATACTGGGCTATCCCCATCATAGGACCACCGGCAATTATCTTCTCTGGATTTCCCAGTAATCCGCCACACTGGGAAACTACATCCGCAAATAGTGTCCCCAAACGAACCCATAAATTTTGTGGCTGTTTAATGCCTGAACCAGTGACTGTAACAACCCTCTCAATCAGTGGAATTCCTCTTTTTACCGCCTGCCTTATGGCCAGGGCTGTCCCCACGTTATCCACCATTACTCCAACATCGAGTGGCAGTTTACCCGGAGGAACTTTTCTCTTTAGAACAGCATCAATCAAATGTTTTTCCGCACCTTGAGGATATTTTACCTTGAGTACTGCCAACTTTATACCGGGCTCTCGCCGTAGCTCCTTTTCCAAAAGAGAAATGACATCAGTTTTGTTGGCTTCTACTCCTATAATTCCTCGATCAGCATCGACTGTTTGCATGATTATCCTAAGTCCCTCGAGTATTTCTTGAGAGTATTCGAGCATCAACTTATGGTCGCAAGTCAGATATGGCTCACACTCACAACC
Source organism: Clostridia bacterium (assembly GCA_009619095.1). Lineage (GTDB taxonomy): Bacteria > UBA6262 > WVXT01 > WVXT01 > WVXT01 > WVXT01. The sequence goes on along the minus strand of WJOT01000111.1, from coordinate 6,507 downwards.
ATTCAGTATCACGGTATCGATCTCGCAACTTTCCGGTGGGGTGAGCTTAACATGGGTAGGAAAAGCCGCTCCTCCCAGCCCCGCTATTCCAGCACTGTTAACAATTTCTCTTATCTCCTCAGGAGAGAGGCGAAAATAATCCTCATGCGCTGTTAAATCACTTATCCATTCGTCTCTTCCATCAGATTCAACTATAACCGAAAGCACGGTATGACCCAATGGGTGAGGCCAGGGTTTGATATCGAGGACTTTCCCGGAGAGACTACTATGAATAGGTAAGGAGATGAATCCGTCACTTTCACCAATGAGTTGTCCGGTCTTAACTTCATCGCCAACTTCCACTATTGGCTTTGCCGGTCTACCCGTATGCTGAGAGAGAGGGATTACCACTTTCTTAGGTAGGGACGCCCTTCTTAAGGGTTGACCAGAAGTAAGTTCTTTAAAGTATGGAGGGTGTACTCCTCCTTTAAAACTAAACAACCTTTTCACTTTTTTACCTTAATACCAATTTACGGGGACAAGCCCCCTACACTACCATTGTTTATTCGTAGTGTAGCCCTTTATGGGCGTAATTTTTACGGGGACAAGCCCCTACACTACCTACATTGACGCAGAGCTTCGCTCTGCTACTCCAACTTATTCTTCTCTCATGATAAATCCCTTACGATAACCTGTCACGAACACCTCTACACACGCAGGATCCAATTGCGTACCTTTTACAACCTCCATCTCCTCAAGTGCTGCCTTATCTGCAAGACCACTCCTATACGGGCGTTCAGAAGTCAAGGCATCAAAAGTATCTGCCACAGCAAGTATCCTTGAAATCAAGGGAATATCCTCGCCTTTCAACTTATCGGGATAACCTTTTCCATCATATCTTTCATGGTGGTGACGAATATTGGGAATAAGTTCTTTCAATTGTGCAATTGGGGAAATTATCTCCGCTCCCAAAACAGGATGGCGACGAATGTGTTTCCAATCCTCATCTGTTAACTTATCTTTCTTTCTCAGAACCGAAATGGGAACACCTATCTTACCCACATCGTGAAGTAGCCCACATAGTTGCACATCCCTTTGAGTTTTGTCGTCCAGACCTAACTCCTTAGCTATTAACATTGCAAATCTCGTTACTCTCTCAGAGTGGCCACGAGTATAAGGATCTTTAGCATCAATAGCTGCTGCCAATGATTTTACTGTAGAAATATACATATCTTCCAAATCTTCGTAAAGCTTCGCTCTCTCAATAGCCACCGCCGCCTGAGCCGATAGCGGCTTAAATAAAACCATATCCCTCTCGGTAAAAGTTCTATCACCTCTTTTATTCATAACTTCCATTACACCTATAGTTCTCTCTTTAACCTTAAGGGGAACGCAAATTAACGATTTGGTCTTTTGCGTTAAAGTCTCATCAATTTTTTTTGAAAAACGGTCATCCTTGGAAACATCATCAATTAACAGAGGCTGGTCGTTCTGTGCAACCCAACCGGCTACTCCTTCTCCCATATTCAGACTTAACTTCTTTACCTCCTCTTTCTTTGCTCCGCTGGCTGCCACAAACTGTAACTTCTTCTCTTTCTCATCGACCAGAAGCACCGAACATCCCTCGGCATCCATTACTTTCATCCCCCGTTCCATAATCGTATCCAGGAGAGGGTCCAATTGCATAGCTGAGGCTATAGCTTCAGTGGCTTTCAACAGATTATCTAACTCCACAACTTTTCTTTCCCGTTCATTAAATAGCATTGCATTCTCAATAACCATTACTATCTCATTGGAAAGAGAGACAATAAGTTTTTGGTCCTCCGCGGTAAAAGGGGCCACACCTTTATCGCCTTCTTTTGATTCCTCTGTTGAAAGTTTCTTATTAAATACTTCTAAAACTCCTAAGGTTTCACCTTTCCTTTTTAAGGGAACGCACAACGCATTTATCACAGTGCATCTTATAGCTTTACTTAGCTCATCCCTGAATATGGGATACTCTGAAGCATCAGAAATAATCGCAGGTTCACCTACTTTCAAAATTGCCCCCATAACTCCTTTATTCAGCTTCCACTTAGGTTCTTCTCCCAATTCTTCTCTGGGACGACCGCCGATAGTGATGTGGGAGGATAATTCTCCTGTCGTCTGGTCAATGAGAATAACAACTCCTGCCTGAGCATTAACCAGTTCAATTGTCAGTCTCATCACCTCGTCTAAAACCTGCTCAAAGTTGCTGGCTAAATTAATTAATTGAGTAATTTTCTGCAAAGCTTCGAATCTAAAGTTCAATCTGTTTATAGTCTCTTCCAGGACAGAAATATCTTTTTCCATAATCATTCCCCCAATTATTTAAAGCTCAAATTTAGATATTATTGAAAAAATCAAATTTGGTAGTCGCACCTTTTAAGGTGCGCTTTTGAAATTTGGTAGCCGTAAACTTTAGTTTAAACGCAGACTGAAGTCTGCTACTCCTAAGACAATATTTTTATCTAGACGAAGATACAAGTTATTTTTATCAATTTAGCTTTAAAATTAACATTATTCCTACTGCTATAGCAGTATTAAAAATTAAGTCGAAGAAAGAAGAAAGACGAAATCGTTCTTCCCTTCTCTTTCTGAAGATGACATATCCACCGTGAATTATCCAGATTCCAGGAATTGCAAGATAATAATATCCCTTCAGTAACATTAAGCCCACTATCAGCATTCTCTCCCCAGCTTGAGTATATCTCTTAGGTGAAGTTAAATCTACTTTTTCACTACCATAGAACAAATTCTTGATATAGGAGATTAAAATACCTCCACCAAATCCAATAGCTATAAAGGCAATTGCATATATTACTGCATTGTTATCATTGTATAGAGAAACCAATTTTGAAAGAACTTCCGGTGGAGTCAATTTTGCCAAACCGAATGGAAAGAGCATACCGATAAAACCTATATGTAGAGCTTGGTCAAGGAGAAATACCCAGATATTGTCCAGGTGGTACTTTTCAAAGACCAATACTTTGAGCCAGTCCTGGATGGCGTGAACAAACCAGAGGAAGAATATAAATTGCCACATTCTGGTTAAATTCCAGTAAGGCCAGATTAAAAGAACCGCCAGTAAACCAAAAATGCCACTGTGGACAAAAGAGCCTAAGGGAGATTTGGTTTTGAACCGATATATGCTTGTAAATTGCAAAGGAAAGTCAGCAATTACATGCGCCAAAAGTAACCTATAAAAAACGAACATTTTTTAACCCTTTCTCCCGAATTGTTCCCGATTGAAAATCGGGACGAACGGAGTGAAGCAATCTCGAGCAAAAAATGACTCTGACCCCTTTTCTCGAGCGACTCCGAAAACTATCCCTTCACCCCGCCCCTCCCTGAGGAGGCTGTGTCATAACCCTGTTTTGGGTAGCCGCAGGCTTTAGCCTGCGCAATTTCTCCGTCGAGAACGCAACCTTTAGCCTGCGTTTGGAGTAGCAGACTTTAGTCTGCGTTTGAATTCGCAAACTAAAGTTTGCGGCTACCAGCTTTGATTTCTTCAACAATATGCACTACATCCTTATAGTCAGCGATATCCTATGCGTATTCCCTAAGTCGCCATAAGGAACCCAGACATAGTCTATTGCCATCCTCTTCCAGACAAATCCTGCTCCTGCTGAAAGTCCCGACAGAGCATTTAAGTCTTTAATGGTATTGGTTTTATATCCTACCCTTGCGGCAAGTGCAATATCTTTCATCTTCTGGTAAACGAACTCCACACCAAAATGTCCATTGGGAACATTATCAATGGGAGCATTGACATCAAGTGCTAAAGTGAGCTTAGATTTGATTGACCTCAGGTCATAAGTTTTAGCTATGCCTGCTTTTACGTTGAGAGGCAATGGGTCGCTCTCTTTAATAAACTTTATCTTTGGACCAATATTCTGCACCACAAATCCCAACTGTAATTTCTCTCTGGAAAATCTTCTTCTCGGACCAGGAACTCTATAGAGTAGTCCTATATCTATTGCTCCACCCCATGCTCTTTCATTTTCTATCTTCTGGTGGATTAGCTTCACATTGGCGCCAATGGAGATTGTCTTGCTGATTTTACAGGCATAAGCTCCTGCCACAGCAATATCGTATGCTGCAAAAAATCCCTCTGGCTCTTGGCTCTCCCATGTTCTCTGTTCAAGACCAGTCGTATAAAGAGCCATAATACTGGCTCCAAACCCCTGAGCTCCTTTTTCCGATTTGATAGGCTGTACATATCCCAAAAATTCGTACCTTATACCCTCCAGCCACTCATTGTGCATAGCAGTAATCTCTTTCTCTTCCAGATGAGCTAGTCCAGCGGGGTTCCAGTAAGTAGTATTGGCATCATCAGCCACAGCTACAAAGGCGCCTCCCATTGCCACAGGACGCGCGCCTGCCTCAATCTTCAAAAAAGTTGCTCCAGTTGTGCCTACTTTCTCTTTGGAAAAGATTCCTGCCGAGCTTGTAGAAACAATTAACAGAAGAGAGATAGCAAGGAGCAGAAATAAACCGATTACCTCGTTTTTCCTTTCCATTCTTCCTCCTTTTCAATATTAAGTATACTATAGATATTATAATATTTCAGTGATTAAAGTCACAATTTAAATGTGATTTTAGTCACAAAAATAAAGGGCGGACTATTTACTCCGCCCTTATTATATCACAAATATTAAAATCTGTCAGTAACTAAGGTCACAAAAATGACCGGGTTCGATGAATCGAACCCCTACAGTAATTGTAGGGGCTCAATTTATTGAGCCCGTTTTTTAGAAAAGACGTTAATTGCGGTTCCTATTGTGTTACAGTGAATATCAACGGTATCACTAACTTCAAATGCATAACCGCCAGCCAGAACTATACAGAGCGGGATATTCGCATCCTTTGCCCAGCCGATTACAAGTTCATCTCTCTTTTTCAATCCCTCCATAGTCAATGAAAGCCCTCCAATCTGGTCTCTCTCATACGGGTCGGCACCAGCCACAAAGAGAATCAGTTCTGGCTGGAAAGAACCTATTATCTTAGGAATATTCTCTTTTAGTTTTCCTAAATACTCTTCGTCACCCGTTCCATCAGCCAGTCCTATGTCCAGGTCGCTGGCAGGCTTAATAGCAGGATAATTATTCTCCTGATGGATAGAAAAAGTGAACACGTTTCTATCTTCTCTAAAAGTATACGCTGTACCATTTCCATGATGGAGGTCACAATCAACAACCAGGGCTTTCACTATCTTCTTAGCTTCCTGGAGATGCCTTATCCCGCAGGCTATATCATTCAACACGCAGAATCCTTCTCCGTGGTCGGGAAACGCATGATGAAATCCGCCGCCGATATGTATTCCCAAACCACTTTCAATTGCATTCCTGCAAGCCTGGATGGTTCCACCCACGCAGAGAAGAGAAGCCTCAAGGAGTTCCGGCGAGTAGGGAAGCTCCATCGTTAGTATCTCCATCATTGATAACTTTCCCTGTTTGAGCTTATTGAGATATTCCTCAGTATGGACTGATAAGACGTCTTTTTCATCAGGCATAGGTGGGGAAAGGAAATCATCTTCTTTAAACAGTCCCTGTTTAATCAATCTCTTTTTAATCAATCCATACTTTTCGGTAGGGAATACATGCGCACCAATGTCTACCCTGTACTTTTCTGAATATATAAGTTTAGTCTTTGCCATTGTTCTCGAATTCTGGGGACACAATACTTAATTATATATTTTATACTCTAGCCTCCCTTTCGGGAGGACTCCAAAAGAAGAAAAATAGAGTTGACCCCATTTTCTACATGAGGAATTCTAATATTGCCTTTTGTACGTGGAGCCTATTTTCTGCCTGGTCAAAAACAATAGAATTTGGGCCGTCGAGCACTTCATCAGTTATCTCTTCTCCCCTGTGAGCAGGAAGACAGTGCATAACCAGAACATCTTTCTTTGCTTTATCGATGAGTCGTCCATTAATCTGGTAGGGCTTAAATACCTTCAGTCTCTTTTCTCTCTCCTTTTCCATTCCCATACTTACCCAGACATCAGTATAAATCACGTCAGCTTTCTCGACTGCCTCTTCCGGTTCATGCGAGACCCTAATATCTGCCCCGGTAGCTTTCGCCAACTTCAAGCCTTCTCCGAGAATCTTCTTATCCGGCTCATATCCAGGCGGAGTAGAGATAACTAATTTCATCCCCAAGCTTGCTGTCCCATTAATCCAGGAATTGGCTACATTATTACCATCACCAACAAAAGTAACTTCTATCCCGGATAACTCTTTAGCTGAGAGACGAGAAAGTATTCCCTTCTTCTCGGCTATGGTGAATATGTCTGCCAATACCTGACAGGGATGCAACAGGTCACTCAATCCATTTATTACCGGAATGGTCGACTCCTTTGCCAATTCCACGACATCCTGATGCTGATATGCTCTTACCACTATCCCATCAACGTATCGGGATAGAGTCTTTGCCGTATCTCCTATCTCCTCTCCACGACTCAACTGGAGGTCCTGGGCATTCAAAAATAGTGCGTATCCCCCCCCA
>WJOT01000077.1 GCA_009619095.1 Clostridia bacterium | reverse complement strand
GAACGCGAGATACCCGGCAGAATTGCAAAAGCCTGAGCTAGGCCAATTATCAATGCATCTACTATTCTTGTCTCCAGGACACCCTTATGAACGTTTCTTATCCGGTTACCAAAGTAGAGAAGTATTCCGGTTAAGATAAGAAACAAGCTCACTAATTCAATATTGGAAAAAATAAGTTCTATTTTATCTTTAAGAAGGATTCCCAAAATAGCTATAGGCAATGAACCGATAACCAGAAGAAAAAGAACTCGTGTGGAAGGATTGGTTTTTGGTCCCTTCATGTTTCGGAAACCTTTAAATATTTCCCATAAATCTTTTCTAAAGAAGAGAAGAATTGCTAACAGCGTGGCGAAGTGTAAGAATACAGTAAAGGAAAGTTGCGGTTTATCTATACCTAGATACTTCTGGAAATATATTAGATGGGCACTACTGGAGATAGGCAAAAATTCTGTTATACCCTGAACTAACCCGAGGATAATGGCCCTCATCAGACTCATTTTCATCCTTCCAGGCGGGGATAGTTATTTTATTTTCGCCGTAGAAAAAGACGAGGCAATTGAGGGGAAGTATATAGAGGAGAATAGTGAACATCAGTGCAGCCCTACCCGGTAATCCTTCGTTTCCTTTTTGATGTATATCTTCTCCTCTCGTATTAACCACCCCAATGCTAAGTAGAGTAAGCTGTTAGGCACTCCCAGTCTGGTCTTCAACACCAGAACCGGAACTTCACCTTTGGCATTCAAAAAATTCCAGATTTTTCCAGCAAGGAGCCCAATCTGTTTGCTCATCTGAATTTACTCCATTATAGGCAATACTAGAAACAATGGCTCGTTCACTTGAATGTTCTGATTATCGGAAACTAATACTTTCAGTATTTTGCATTTTGTCTCTGTCTGAATTTCATTCATCAGCTTCATTGCCTCAACGATGCACACCGTCTCACCCACCGAAACTATATCACCTTCTTCGACAAAAGGCGGGGCTTCCGGTGCGGGAGAAGAATAAAAAATACCTACAATTGGCGATTTTATGATAATTGTATCCTGTTCAATTTGCTCGGCAGGCGCCGAAGCTTCTTTTTCCAATACCTTCCTTCTCGACTCCTTTCCGTAGCGCCTGAAGGAGATACCAGAGCCATATTCGCGTCTTATCATAATTTTAAATTCTTTCTCTTCCCAATTCAGTTCACTGAGATCCTGGTGAACCATAAAATTATAAATTCGGAAAAGCTGAGAAAGATCACTGGAGCCGTTGCCTTTTTTCTTCGGTTTGATTTTACTCATTTAATATCTTCTCCCTGTTTCCCTCCAGGAAACTCCTTCTCTTTTAATACAGCCTTACGACTGAGATTGACCCTGCCCTCTTGGTCAATTTCTACACATTTTACTAAAATTTCTTGCCCTTCCTTTACAACATCACTTACCTTGTTGACGCGCCTGTCATCTAACTGAGAAATATGCACCAGTCCTTCTTTTCCTGGTAAAACTTCAACGAAGGCGCCGAAGTCCTTGATGCGCGTTACTTTACCTTTGTATATTTTCCCCACTTCAACGTCAGCAGTAAAGTATTCCACCATTTCCTTGGCCGCATTGGCAGCTTCTTTAGTATCTGCGGTAATGGTGATCACGCCGTCCTGTCCTATATCTAATTTGGTTCCTGTCTCATTTTGAATTTTGTTAACGATTTTACCTCCCGGACCGATTACTTCTCTGATTTTGTCAGGCTTGATTTCTACTATCAAAATCTTAGGTGCTAATGGTGAGATTTCTTTACGAGGAGCTTCTATTTTTTT
>WJOT01000118.1 GCA_009619095.1 Clostridia bacterium | reverse complement strand
CGCATACTCTCTTAACATATTTCAGATCCAAACTGCCATTATCATTACTCGGTGTACCTACACAAATCATAGATATTTCAGAATTTTTTACTGCCTGTTTACTATCTCTGGTAGCGATTAATTTCTTAGCCGTTACAACTTCCTTAATGATGCTATCGATATCCTTTTCTACAACCGGACTTTTTCCACTATTTATGATATCTACTTTATTTTGGTTTATATCCACTCCTATAACCTTGTGTCCATTCTCTGCCAAACAGGCAGCAGATACACATCCCACATATCCTAATCCGAAAACGCTTATGTTCATCCCGAAAGCTCCTTATCGATTACCAGTCTCTCGCTTACCCTAACCTTGCTTTAAAATATCTTGGCGCATAGAGCTTAACAAGGTATCTTGGTATTAGGTTCTTTTTATAGACTTTTAAAGCAATATTGAATAGTCTGCTTTTTGCTGTTTTCTTTTTACATCTTGATTTTATCCTGGAAATTTTTTTCTCTGCTTCCATTTCAGCAATTTCCACAGGACTCACATTCTTTTTCTTGGAAACTTCGATTATTTCTGATATTTTGTTACCGATTTCTTGAATAATGAAATTTTCGATGAACTGGCCGTTTAGCCCTGCATTCTCCATATTACTCCCCAATATTCCCCCGCAATTTGTGACGAAGTCTGGAAGATATAATTTTCCCTTCCGCCATAGAACCCGCTCTGCTTCAGGAGTCACTGGAATGTTAGCGCCAGCACAAATAATCTTAGCTTTTATTTTCTCCACGTTTTTTAGATTGACACTGTGATGTCTGGCACAAGGTGATAGTATGTCTACGTTTAACGTGAGTAATTTACTTTTTTCAATTTTCATCGCTTGTGTATAAATATTTACTACATCTTCCCCAACCTCATTCCTTAGCTGAATCAACTTATCTACATCTAACCCATCTGGGTTATATATTGCTCCCTTGATTGTGGAGATGGCCACTACCCTCGTTCCCTTCTGTGAGAAAACTTTAGCTACGGAACTTCCTACTTTTCCCAAACCTTCTATTGCCAGGGTAGATTGAGATAAGTCTAAGTTTATATGGCGTGCGGCTCTCTCGGCGCCTGCCAGAACGGAAAGAGCAACATAGAATTCCCCCTTTTCCTTTATTCCAACCTTATTTTGTGGCACTTTTAAACCTATTGACTTTAACATATATCTGATTTCTTGGTTATTAGTCCCCATATCAGATGCAGGGACGTAAGCATGGGTTTTCAAGAGGGGACTTGCAATCTCTGCAAAAGTTCTAAGCAAAGCCAATTTTTCTTCATGCGGCATAGATGGATTGGCAACTATTCCTGCCTTTGCTCCACCTTCGTTCATTCCTAAAAAACTAAATTTTAAAGTCATTGCCCTGGCCAGACCTTGCAGTTCAGGAATAGAAACATCGGGTAACATTCTTAGTCCCCCGCAAGATTGCCCGTTAATAGTGGAATCTATGACTATATAGCCTAATAAGCCTAACTTCTCATCTATAATGTTACATATCAGCTGGGAACCAGATTTAACTTTGTAGTCTTCCATCTAATAATTTTTACTCCTTTCAAAGATTTACGGGTATTTTAGATACTATCGGTCGCACCTTACCCGATTTTTCTCTGGGTATTTCACTCACAATGTTTACATTAATCCGGGTTTTCCTGTTCAGTATTTCCGTTAATAAGCGCTTCACTTCTTCTATAGTGGTCTCTTTGAAATTCTGCCCCTTAACTATTTGAACGTCAAATACGTTTATGTTTTCCTGTATCAGTTTAAATTGGCTAATTCCCTCTATCTCCTCCAAGGTAATTATGAGAAGTATAGGAGGCAAGATTTTCCCCGAAGGTAAAGTTACGAAATCATTAGACCTGCCCTCTATCAATCTTATCAGCGGAAAATTCCTTCCACAATTATGTTTCTCTTTACTCAAAATAACTATATCTTCTACAGCATATCTTATGAGAGGCATCGTATAATTAATTAAATCAGTGCAAACCATTTTCCCCTCTTCTCCGTACACTTGCTGATTATTTTTTATTGCTTCCACCAGCACAATATCACTATTAATGTGATATCCTTGATGTCTGTCGCATTCCCAGGCAACAATGCCGAATTCAATAATCCCGTAAAGGTCAGTTAATCTGGTGCCAAAAACAGTCTCTATTTGTTTTCTATCCTCTCTGCTTAATAGCTCTGCCCTGGTGAAGATTGATTTAGGGGAAATCCCGGTGATATTATTTTCCCTTACAAATTCAGATATCAACTTCAATGTTGACGGCTGAGTCTCTATAACATCAGGTTTAATTTCCAATAGTTTTGAGACCAATTCGCCGGGTTCCTCGAAAAGTGAAAAGTAATACCTCCTCCATAATCCCAGATGATTCAAACATTGCTTAAGTTTTCTAAAAATCGTTGCTGGTGAGCCTTGGGGAGGAAGATGCGTGCGATCAAGTATGTTTACTTTTTTCTCTGTTAAGTTCAATCCATAGACTCTGGTTTGCATAGCAACTCTATAACTCAATTCTCTCTTGTTAAGGAATACATCCAAAGGCTCTCCTGTAGAACCACTGGTCCTGCATTTTATACATTTATTTATGTTCACACCCTTTGCCACCCGTTCGCTAATGGATAATCTCTGGAGGACTTGTTTAGTAGTTATTGGTATTTTGACTAAGTCTTCCTTTGTTTTAATATCTTCCGGTTTTAACTCGGCAGAATTGAATAACTCATGGTAATAAGGGACATTTTCGTAAGCGTGTTTAACTACGGCTCTTAATTTTCTGTTTTGTAACTTTTCCAGTTCAGATGGACTGAGCCGTTGAGCCTTTCTTATTTTCCACAAATAATAAAGAAGACAAGGTGCAGTTCGTAGAGGCAATTTGCATCCTCCTTTTACAGGAATTGCCTTTTTTCTATTTTCCTCCCACTTTTCTCAATCTAAATAAGCACATATTCCCCAAAGACCTAATAACAGGGACATTTGAAAATTTTTCCAAAAAAGTAGTTATATTTATGCTTATTCCCTCCGGAAAAATATTTCGACCAAAAAATGTCAATGGTCCGTATTGAACCGTCGTACAAGCTAATTCTGTAAACCTGGCAGTTCTTAGTGCATTTCTTAAACTTGGAATAAAATAGCTTTTTATGACAAAGCGATTTTCTTCAATTTCAGCTCTCTTTTGCCAGGACACAATCCTATTACCCGCTATCCTTTGCAGTCTTCGTTTTACAAGAACTGATATGTCCAGACACTTGGCTAAAGAAAATTTATTTAGAATACTCAGAATCATCGTCCCCCCGGGTTTTAGAATCCTGGACATTTCCTGTAATGCCTTTTGTTCAGATTTTAGATATGTAATCACGCCCAGGCACAACACCATATCAAAAACTGAATCCTTAAATGGCAAGGATTCTATATCTCCTTGTAAAAAATTTGTATCGAATTTCATATTAACATTACAGATGGTCTTAGCCTTTCTAATCATATTATAAGAATAATCCATTCCCCAAATTTCATATCCTCTGTTTGCAACTTCCTTGGCGATCATACCCGCACCACAGCCAACATCTAAAATTTTGGAATTTTCAGATAAATTCGAATTACCTAACCATGATAGTGCCTGGTACATTCTTCTCCGGTAACAAACTCCCAGAAAATCTTGTCGATTGTAAACGGATTCCCAATAATCTATATTGGTCCGATTAGAAAATAATTTATGAAAATATTCTTTTTTCTTGAGTTTTTCTGATTTTTCTTTTAAAAACATTTAGTTCTCCACAGAAATTCAATAAGCCGTCCCCGTCTTGCTGTATGAAAGTGAATATAATCTATTTACCAAAGCTTCCGTAAGTTTACAGGCCCGGCCTTTGTTAAACACACCACAAACACATTGTTTACTCATCACTCGTACTGCATCCTCGTGGGATATCTTTCCGTTCTCTATATCGTTTGCCAGTTTTTCTACCAGATTTGGTGATATCATATGATGGCCGCACATAGTAGTTATTTCCAGAATCTCTCCCTTTGGTAATAACTCTTTTTTGCCAAAGATTCCCAGGGAGAATTGAACGGTATGGGGAGATAGGTTTAACTCCTTCAGGCAGTCGTTGACTTCGTCAAACAGTCCAGAGACAACCACAGACTTCCCCGTGTTTCTTTCTTTTAATTCTTTCAGATAACTGGTTAATTCTTTCTTGTTATTAAATACAAGGCCTCCATGTGCCACGACTGGTTTGGTTCTTTTAATAATCCTGAGCATCTTAGGAATTCCAAAGTATAAAAATGTTCTTTTAACTATTGCATAGATACGGGGAAATTTTCTGCGGAAGCGCATTCTATGTCTGCCCAAGGGAACATCAGTACCTATAATAAGTACAGGATAGTCCTCCTTTAACGAGTCTACGCTTCCCTGTCGATGCAAAGTGTGTGTCATAAACATCCTTCCTTGTTATGGAGCCAATGGACGTCCCAGTCCAATGTTAATCTTCCCGTTTGGTCGATAAAAGATGCCCGCTTCCTCTAACATAGTTTTAACAGGTATCGTGCCATCAGGTCTACACCTAGAAATACAACCCACGCTAAAAACCGTGTTAACCGACTTAGAAACATCCATAAGAGCATTTATAACGGAGACTGCTTTAGAATCCTTGGTTTTGAATTCTAATATACATGAGAGTAATCGCTCTCTCTTTATATCGTCTCTGAGTTTGCCTGTAGTCTTATCGGTCATAAGTTTTGTCACCGGGTTCATCTGTTCAAATTCAACACCTACTTTAGCCACTGCCAGGGAAATTTTTTCCACATCCTCAAAAGTCGTGCCTACGCCAGGTCTCCCTACATCTACTGTGAACCCCACTTCGCCGTGACGGTAACGGCCGGTAACATCATTAGTCTTCATTTCAGCAGTTCCTCTCCCATCTATTCCCGTCCATTTATGCGCCATAGTCACTGAGCTAAAGATATGCCTTAATATTCTCGGCCATTTTAATGGTACTTTCTCCAAGGCGTCTACAGGACAAATTCCCGATGTAAGGCAGGTATAACATTCAAAGCATCTCTGTTCATCAACCGCGCACTTGCTCCCCGTTGCTATTATTGCCCTCGCAGGACAATAGGGTATGCATTCCATACAGCCAATACATTTCTCAAGGTTTATACGCATTTTTTAGCTTCTTCCTATGATTTTTAGCGTTTGTCAGAACGCGGATTACTTTTTACTAAATTTTTAAACTTCTCTGGTAAGAATTTCTCTTTATTCTCCTCAAACTCATCTATGGCTCTTTGGTAATCATCATAACGCCCAATATCTAACCAGTAGTCGTTGTTGGGATAACCAATGACCTTTTCATTATTTCCCAGTAACTTTTTTACTAAATCCGGGAAGTCTAATTTCTCGTTTGGCTTGATATAACGCAGAACCCTGGTTTCAAAGATATAAATTCCCATACTCACCAGATATTTTAAGTTAGGCTTCTCAATATAATTGGTAATCTCACTGTTCGTATTTAACTCGATAACACCGAAATCAACATCGACTGTTCTTTTATGCATAGCAATTGTGGCAATAGCCTCTTTTTCTTTATGATAATTAATAAGTGCTGAATAATTAAGCGTTGTCAAAATATCCCCGTTCATAACCAAAAAAGGACTTGTTAAGTTTTCAATTAGAGAAAGAGGTCCCGCGGTTCCCAGTGGTTTACTTTCGTGCGAATATTGAATATCGATTCCGTATTTGCTTCCCTTCCCAAAATAAGTCTCCAGAAGTTGCTTCCCTTCCCAAAATAAGTCTCCAGAAGTTTCGCTAAGTAACCTACCGCCATAATTACCTTGGTAAATCCGTGACCCTTCAATTGCCGCAAAACTACATCCAGAATAGGCACATCTCCTATGGGCATTAACGGTTTGGGGAAAATCGTTGTATATGGCGCTAATCTCGTTCCTTTGCCCCCTGCCAGAATAATTGCATCCATATTTCTCTCCTAAATATTGTAGATATCGGGTCTATATCTGTTTTGAAATTTTAAAAACCAGTCTATCGTTTTTCGTAAACCTTCGTCTAAAGAAACCTTAGGTTCCCAACCGAGTAAATTTTTTGCCTTAGAATTATCAGCCATTAGTCTTCCCACTTCACTTTTTGGTGGTCTGACCCGTTTTGGATCGGAAACTATGTTTACCTTTTTCCCTATCAAAGAAATAATCTTATTTGCTAAATCATTAATAGAAATCTCAAAACCAGAGCCTATATTAATAACTTCGCCAGTAGACCTTTCCGATTCCGCTGCTTTAATGAAGCCATCAACCACATCGTCCACATAAGACAAATCCCTTGTTGGCTCTAAAGAGCCAAGTAATACTTTGTTTTGAGCCAATGCTTGAGTAATAATGGTGGGAATAACCGCTCTTGCCGATTGTCTTGGGCCATAGGTGTTAAATGGTCTTAACGTGGTGATTGGTAAATCGTATGACCTATAAAAGCTTTCGGCAAGCTTATCCGCACCTATTTTACTAGCTGAATATGGCGATTGCCCCTGCAGTGGATGTTTCTCGTCAATGGGTACGTATTGAGCTGTTCCATAAACTTCGCTTGTAGAAGTATGAATTATTTTTTCTGGCTTGTATTCTTTTGCAGCATTTAAAATATTTAAGGTTCCCATAATATTAGTTTCCACCACTTCTCTGGGATGAATATAAGAGTAAGGAATAGCGATTAGAGCTCCCAGATGGAAAACTGCATCAACATCTTTCATCACACTTCTGATGGTTTCGGGGTCTCTTAAATCTCCCATAATCACTTCAATTTTCTCTTTTGTATGTGAAGGCAAAATCCCTATTAAGCCCCAATCGTTACGGGAGTTGTAACGAACAAAAGCTTTAACTTTCGCTCCTGAGTCAACTAACTTTTCTGTTAAATGGCTGCCAATAAATCCACCAGCTCCAGTTACGAGAACCGTTTTTCGTTTCCAGTCCATAAATTCTTTCCCCTTGTCTATCAAACTTTTTGCCGCCAGTAGTTCAGCAAGTCTTTTAATATTTGTACAAGAGATATAATAGGCATCCAGCCCGTTTGCTTGTGAAATTTTTCGAAACTTCCAACTTGTAAAGGGATATCGGATGGCCGCATTCTTTTTTGGTCCTGTGTAACAGTGATATCCTTTTTCGTCATCCCTAACAGAATGTCCAAGATTTCGCCTATGGAGTGTGCCTTTCCTGAACAGAGGTTATAAACTTCTCCTGAGATTCCTTTGTCTAATGCTAACCAATAGCCTTTCACAACATCTCTAATGTCTATAAAGTCTCTTTTGGCTTCTAAATTACCAACATAAATTATTGCCTCTTGTCTGCCTTTTTCAATCAGTGCTATTTGGCGAGCAAAGTTAGAACAGACGAAATTTTCCTTTTCTCCTGGTCCGGTGATATTAAAAGCTCTTGTGCGAATAATTTTTAATCCATAATTCTCATAATATTGATACCCAACCATATCTTGAGCAAGCTTACTTATCGCATATGGGCTTATTGGACGAAAATGGTTAGTTTCCCTGATAGGATTCTCATTTTCAAGTATCAATCCATATTCAGCACTTGAGCAAGCAATATGGATTAATGGACTAATTCCTAATTGTTTAACTGCTTCCAGCAAATTGATAGTCCCGAAAACATTTGTAATATAAAATTTCTCAGGAGACTGGTAGGAATTGGGGTCAAAAGTTAAACCTGCTAAGTGGAAGATCTTATCAGGTTTAATCTCCTCTAACGTTTTTTTTATTTCTTCTTCATCCAAGATATCGCAAGCAAGGACTTTTACCTTGTCTAAGAAGGGTTGGGCATCTTTGCTAACATTTCTTACAATGTCAATACCATACAAATTTATATTGTCGTTGTACCTATCTGGAGACAATAGGTATTCTGCTAAATGGATTCCTGTAAAACCGGCTATTCCGGTGATTAGTGTTCTCATAAAATACCTTAGATTATTTCTCTATAAACTTCCATTATCTCACTTGTAATTTTCTTTGATGATAAATATTTGATATTATTTCTTCCCGCAGTTCTTATACCATTATTGAGAACTAATTTTATCCTTTCAGCAATATTAACGGGCTCTTGCTGGCAAATGTAGCAGTTCGTAGCATCTTTAATTACTTCCCGGGCATCACCAACGTCAACAGAGACAATAGGCAAGTTACAGGCCAGGGCCTCTTTTATCACTGTAGGGGAACCTTCTGAGTCAGAGGTTAACACTAATACATCACAAGCATTCATAACCAAGGGAACTTCAGAATAAGGGCGCCTATTATTACTCAAGATTACGGGCATAATATTGTGATTCTCTTTCTGAAGCAATTCTACGGCTCTGTTAAAGATATCGAATCTTTTTTCAATTCTTTGGGGATTACTGGGGAACAAAACAAGTTTCTTATCAGATGGAAAACCTAATTTTTCTCTCGCTCTAGCCTGGGGTATTGGTTTAAAAAGGTCAAAATCGATTCCAAAAGTAATCACCGATATCCTATCAGAGTCTGCTCCTAAATCAGAAATAAGGATGTCTCTTATCTTACTGCTCACAGCAATGATATGGTTAGCCCGAGATACAACAAATCTTTGTAAGATACGATAGACTTTATTACGTGAAGGTTCTTTTACAGCATCACTTCCCACAAAAGTTATTATAAGAGGTCTTCTTTTTACGATTGCTGCAAACAGGGCAGAGTGAAACCCGTAGTATGCATGAACTATGTCGTAAGAACCCAAAAGCAAATAAAAGATATTTTTCAAAATAAAAGGCACGTAGGCAATAGAACCTTTCCGGTTCTTCACCACTTTTATTGTGCTCAAACCCTCATTTTCCATATCTTCTACTTGTTGCTTTATAAAAATTCCCAGGTAGGAACTTTTTCCGGGATACATATTGCTAATAACTAAAACTTTCATCTTTTATATTCCGCCTTAGTGTCTTAGGAGTAGCAGACTTCAGTCTGCGTCTGGAGTAGCAGACTTTAGTCTGCGTCTAGGAATAGCAGACTTCAGTCTGCGTCTAGGAATAGCAGACTTCAGTCTGCGTCTAGGAATAGCAGACTTCAGTCTGCGTTTGGAGTAGCAGACTTTAGTCTGCGTATTAACGCAACCTAAAGGTTGCGGCTACCTTGTTATTTAATTTGGTAGTCGCAGACTTCAGTCTGCGTTCTAAAACGCTCCGATGAATCGGAACTACTCCAATAACTATCTAATGGATAAAAAGTCGACTCCATAACTCAAAAGTTAAAAGTCTGGAGATAAGTTCCATATGATTGGATTTGCCTCTAATATGTTCTTCCAGGATACGTTCCACGGTTTTAATATTCAGAATACTTTTACTATAACCTTTTCCATCTAATAATGTACTGTAAATAAAGCTGATCAAATTTTCATTTTCCCTCGACCATTGAGTATACTTAGCGAAGAGATTAATCGAAGGAGCCTTAAAATACCTTTTGTCAGTCATCTTCCTATCGACAGTGCCCATCTTTTTCTTTAAACGTTTCTTAATTAAACATAGAGTCATTTTAACAAAGGTATTGGTAGCATCAACGGGCAATCCGGTTTTTTCCCAGGGAATTTTAGAGAGTTCAGGAAAAAGCTGTGAAAAAGTTCGAGTGTAAAGAAATTGATATCTTCTTTCCTGAGGTGGAGTATTAACTATGAAGTCAACGAGGTCATTGTCAAAAAAAGGACTTCTAACTTCCACATGAGCTCTCTTAACAAGATTGCCATAATTTACAAAGCGGCGCACGTATTGAGTAGCAATAGAATAATCTATGATGCTACTGGTAGATGTCGATTTACATTTCCGGGAAATATTTTCCACAATTTGCCTTGGATAATCTCTGATTTTTTTGTAATAAGAACGGATAAAAAGAGACTTTGCCAAATCTGTGGAAATTGGCCGGAAAAGATAATCAGCAATTAATAACTTCTCTTTTCTTTTGAAAATAGCAACGGGACTGAAAAAACTGCCAAAGGGCTGCATTCCGTCGAGGCAAACATTGGTGTAATCTTTTATTAATTCAAATTTCATATTTCCGGTAGAATGGAGAAAAGATATCATTCCATCAGTTATATTTACTATCTTTTTCGCATTATTAATAATGTCCTCGGGCAAAATCTCAAGGTAATGATGGTTAGCCCCTGATGCATCGGATACTCGCTGGGCAATTTTGACATCATCCATATCTTTTGTTCCAAAGGTAACGGTATTTATTGGATAATGTTCTTTAGGTATACTTGCTAAAATAGTCCGGGAATCTAATCCACCACTCAAAGGAACAGTAATTCTAACGATATCTTTTACATGTCTTTGTATTGCTTGTAATATAAGGTTTCCCAGTCTTTGTTCATAATAGCCTTGAGTTTTGCCTTCGTTTCTGTCTAAAAAATTGAAGTCCCAATAATTAGAGATAGAAATTTTATTATTTTTAAAGACTAACAAAGATGCAGGCGGCAGCAATTTGATTGATTCAAAATAAGTTTTATTTTCCATTACGAAGCCAAAGAAAAATAAGCTGGCAATAGCAGAGTCATCAACATTTTTTGAAACATCATTACAGGTCAAAATTGCTTTCACTTCTGAAGCCAGGTATAATCCATTGTTATGTTGTGAGTAATAGATAGGCCGTAGCCCATACCGGTCATTGATAACAGTTAATTTTTTTTCTTTCCCATCCCAGATAATTATGTTAAAGGCTCCTTTTAATTTAAAAACAAGATCGTTTCTATATTTTTCATAAAGGGTCAGGAGAAGTTTTGAAGTGGAAAGAGATTCTTCGGCGCCAATTTCGTCTTTTAGTTCCTTATAATTGTAGATTTCCCCGTGGAAGAGTAATGTATAACGGCCATCATTACTATTTACAGGCTGTAAATCTCTGTTAAGTATCCCCACCAAAAAAGGGGACAGGCTACTTTTTTTCATGCCTTTCCCTCCCTCTTCCAAATTGTTACACTTTCTCTTTGCTCATAATCGGGTGGGTTTCTCTGGATGTTTGTTATCTCCTTATTATTTATATAAATCCGGGTTTTATCTTTATCGGGAACATAAAACGTGATACCCTGTAAATGTTGAATAGTGGGAACGAATGAACCAAAAACCGGGTCTTCCACACTGGAGATGGTAATAATTATTTCATCACCTTTAGTCTCATATGACCAGTTTAAATACTTGTGATTAAGATAATAGTTTAATAGCTTGGAAGTGGTAGTAACATAAATATTTCCTCTTTCGTATTCGCTGGCTAAATCTCGCAATGCAATTTGTGTTTCTTTTGCAATTACCTGTGAGCAATCAGAATTTTTTCCTAAATGGGTATAAACAACCATATATCCACCAATTTTCTTTAACCTTTCCAGGGTCTGTTTGGAAATTACGTACGCCAAGCGCTTAGAAGTAGCGCCCGTGGCAATTCCTTTCCAATAGTTATCGAATCTTAAGAATTCATAGGCTTTTTGACCGTCGTCTAATTTGGCTATTCTGATAAGGTCGTAATTCTTATGCATAGCGTATTTCTTATTTCCAAAGACAGCCAGGACATTTTTTGCAAATTCTTTTCCCATATTTATCAAAGATTGAACAGGATGACGAGAATCGTAAACTGAAGAAAATGTTTTCAAAGTTATAGGTACAGACTGCCCGATAACCGTGGTAACTCTGCCCAGCCAGACAAATTTTATCCCATATGCTAATGTAAGGTCAGAATGGTAAGCGATTGAGCCAGGGTGGTCGCCTAAACCAAAAGTGCGGTCATCACCTAAGTTGTCGGGAGTTTTGGCATGGTCAACCCATACATCAACTTTGTACTGGTTATTATTTAATTCTTCAATTGCTTTTATTGCATCTTTTCGAGTAAAATCGTCCTTTTCTCCATAAGAATGCAAAAAATCTATATATCCGGCCTTAATAAATTTTCCAATAATTTGAGCACTGCCTGGATTTCCTGAGAAATACGAAAACGCACAGGTTGGTGGCGCATACATCATAAAACTATTACCGATTTCTAACCCCACCCCTTCTCCCATACTGGTTTCTTCTTTGGTATTAAGAAATTTTTGAATTTCTAAGAATTCTTCTTTAGTGGTAGTTCCGTCAATATCGCTACAAATCGTCATTGCAGCTCTGTAAGGATAAGGAAACTTACGTAAAGCAACCTTACCTTCGGCATTGTATGCTTGATAATAAGACCGATCTATGTTGTAAATGTTTATTAAATAGATACTGGCAAACGCCAATATTACTACTGCAAAAGATAAAAGAAGAATGTATAGTGTTTTTCTAAATCTTTTAGACTTCAAATCGAATCCTTTCCCGGTATTTAATGAGAGCTTTTACACCTATCGGAAAGTGCTTTTTTATATACTTCGATTGTTTTTACTGCAATATTATCCCAGGAGAGTTCTTCTTCTGTTTTCTTATAACCATTCTCACCCATTTCTCTTCGCTTTTCTTTATCTCTTAGCAGGTCAATTATAGCTTCTGCCAATTTCTCCGGATCTTTTGGAGGAACAATATAACCTGTTTTTCCATTATCAACAACTTCGGGAATGCTTCCCACATCGGTTACCACTACTGGTTTTTTGAACGCATAGGCTAAGGGAACTATTCCACTTTGCGATGCTTCTATATAAGGAACTACAACAACACTTGCTTTTTGGAATAACTGTCCTACCATACTGCTAGGTATTAACCGATTATGAACAATAAATTTTTCCTTATGTACCATCATTCTTGTATATTTTCTAAAGTCTTCGCCCGTACCGGCTATAACTATTTTTGCCGTAGGAACCTTCTCTGTAATAAGCGGTTCTGCCTCAATTAAATATTGTAATCCTTTATATTCCCAGATCCTGCCAAAGAACAAAATCAAATTGTCTTCCTCTCTTACTTCATTTTTGAGAAATCTCTTATAGATGGAATTAACACCGCGTGGTAGAACATGAACATTGTTAACCAATTTATTAGATTTTTCCATCATCTGCTTCTTTAATTTCTCACCGTGGACAATTATCTCATCTGCGTATCTCGTGGACAATTTATGTACGAATGAGGGAATTTTTCTGGATTTTGTGTCGCCAACGTGCAGCACAACATCATGGACTGTGATAACTAAAGGGTATCTTCGCCTTAAGAATGGCAACGTTAAGTTCAACCACGGATGCTCTCCCTGTAAGTGCACGATGTCAGGGTTAAAACTATTTATTTTCTTAATTATTCCATAGAGAGTCAGTAGATTCGTTGGATAGCGAAGCCTGGGTTGACGATAAGACTCCATATTTAAATCATCTCCCAATATTTCTACAAACCAATCTGCCTTATGTTGGGGCAGCATAAGCATTACCTCTTCCAGCCTTGATAATGCTTCGGCCAATTGTATGGTGTATTCAATATGGTCAAATGCGTATAAAACAATTCGCATAACTAAATATCCCTTTTTTTTGCCAAAATATTATTTTTTCGAAGGATTATGCTCACCTGACTTCTGACTTTGTAATGTAACTAACCCCTTTTCTCTTTCCCAGAGCCTCCGGAAAAGTTGTATGTCAGTTGGCGAAAATGGCCTGAGTGTCAGTAAAAATAAGACGTAAGCTAATGCTGCAATAGGTACTATAAGAAACAGGTTAAGCTGTCTAAGTAGCAAAATAATCGTTCCCATCAAAGCTGCAGAAATAACTGGTTTTCCGGCAATTTGAAAAAAGTTGAGTCTAAATAGGTTCTTAGAAATAAAACCATATTGCAAACTTAAAAATATACAGATTGAGATAAGGGTAGCTATAGCTGCGCCTAAGAAACTAAATCTGGGTATTAATAGCAGATTCAAGGTAACATTACACATCATACTAATGAGGAGTGAGCGCAAGTTTATCTTTTGATTATTACTGGCAATCAAGGCGTGAGCTAATGTTATATTTATGGTGTAAGGAACCAATGTCCAGATGAGAATGGACAAAGCATTTGCCGAAGCCAAAAAGCGCTCTTTAAAGAAAAGGAGTATAAAATTATTGCTCAAAAGCGTGGCTCCCACAGCAATGGGCAACATCACCATAAACAGGTATCTGATTGAGTTGGTGCAGGCTATCTTAAATTTTTCTAAAGATGACTCAAATAATCTGGAGATAACGGGTTGTAATGCCATAAGGTAAGCCAGGGGGATTACCTTCCACACATTCATTAATTTGTAGGCTGCACTATAGAAACCGACTTCCGTTGACCCTTTAATTTTAGATAGCATAAGAATATCCACGTTCCAATAAATAGTAGCGAAAATAAAAATAAGAGCAAAAGTGGGAGCAGTCTTAACAATCCATTTGCAAAAGCCAAAATCTATTTTAAAAAGTGGTTTTCCAATGCACCTAAGGGTAAAGTATAAACTTATAAACAAAATTAAGAGATGACTTCCTAAGATTACCGCCATCAGTTCCACTAACCCATAGCCTTTAAATAAAATGAGTAAACCAACGAGGACTTTGAATAAATTTCCTGTTATAAGCGGAATACTAACATATTCGAGTTTTTCAAAGGCTCTACATATCGAGTGACAAATCAAAGAAAATACCACAGGTATTAAGGCAAAACTGAGAATATAAATGGCCAGAGCAGTATCTGCCGAATAATTCAATAGATAGCCTGTCAGACACATCGCTCCCGCCGTCAGGATTGAAAAGAAAAATCCAACAAAAGAGGCGTTAATTAAGTATTTACCCGCTTTTGACCTATCCCGGGCAACTTCTCTTGTAATCAGGTGTGTAAAACCCAAAGAAGAAATAGTCTGAAAAATGAAAAAAAGCGAGATGGCAATAGAAAATTTACCCAACCCAGAGACCCCTAAGGAACGGGCGATGAACAATACCAATATAAAAGAACATACTGGTTCTGCAACCTGTGCTAATAACATAGTTCCTGCATTTTTAACTAATCTCTTGACTGTGTTCATTCACTCAAGCTCCAGATTAAAAATAAAACCTCAATAGGTAATGCTAAAATTATGCAGTAATAGAAGGTTTTGCCTGCGATTCAATTTTTCTTATCGCAATAACAATGCCGGTGAAAAACCAAAATATAAGAAATAAGTGGTTTCCCAGAGACGCTGCATCCACCAGGCCATGGATTAAAAAAGCTGAGGTTCCAGCAATAATACCTATAACTATACCTGACATTGTGCCTTCACTTGATTTAATATAGGTCAATCCTTCCTTATAAACCATCAATATAAGCCAGATGAAGATAACCAGACCCATAATGCCCATCTCTGCTGCGATTTGCAAGAATATATTGTGTACCTGGTGTCGGGTTATGGATGTAAGTTTAATGTCGCTCGTATCATAATCTTGCATAACTTCTGTGTAGTTATTAATACCTACACCCAAAAAGGGATTAGTCTTTATTATATTCAATGCTACTTGCATTTGAGGAATTCGGGACCGTGCGGCATCGTAATCGTCGCTAAAGGTTCGACGATTGACGATGTTTGAGAATTGAGGGTTTACAGTGCCAATAATCGAGATAATAATCAAAATAGCAAAAATCGATGTTGCAAAATTATTTAAGCCCGTTTTCCCTTTAGTTTTTGAAAAATTCAATAATAATACTATTAAGGCAGCTATTACAAAACTGGACCATCCTGCCCTTGAGAGAGTGCATATCAGCGCACCAATCCCAGCAACTAATGTTAAACCACACATTAACTTATAAATTCCCTTTATTCCGGAGAAAAGCAAACTCATGGAAATGGGCAGCATAAATGTGAGATACCAGGCAAAATCATTGTAAGATGCCCATGTGCCTGAAATCCTGGACAACGGCTCACCAAGTCTTATGTATCCTAACTTTTCCGGACCACCCAATATACTGGGAACAAAAGGACGGTCAAACTTGTATTGGGCAAGGCCAAGTACACTTTCTAAAAAAAGACCTAAAAGCAAAAAAACAATCACAAATTGGATTTCTTTTCTGTTTTTAATGTTATTTACTATATAAAGGAATCCCAGATACATTTTGAGCACTTGAACTATCTCAAACAGGCTCAATTTCGGGGAGGATGCGTTTACCATCGACAATGTGGCAATACCAATCAGAAGAAAGAAAGGTAGGCTTATACTGGGGAAAAAGTTAATTTTTCTCTTATTTCTTACAAGTTCGCTAATCCAAAGTATGTATAGAATAGCCAGAGTGATATCAAACAGAGATATTATGAATCCGGCTGCTCCACCGAGATGTCCGCTGTGTCGGATAGTTATATCCAGTTGTATTGGTAAAGCAAACACTAATATCGCCAAAAAGAAACGCTTCACATCTCCTGTCAGCACTGCAATAAATGGAACCATCATTCCTATGACGCCAAGCACTCCCCACTTGGTTGGAAGGAAGGTGAGGAACAATATAAATAATCCGCAGATTATTCCCCCGAGAATAACGAGCACCGGCCAGCCAATTTTATATCGTTCACTTATCCCCAAATCAGAAAAGAACATGGTTTTCCCCAATTTTAGAATCTTACACCCAAACTTACCCGATGACCATTTTCTAATATATTCGCCAGTCCGAAGGCATAGTTAATAAAATAGTTCTGATATGTAAAACCCATACCCAGAGTCAATCCAGTATCGTCAATGTTGAATTTATAGCCAATTCTCCCTTGAACCATCTCTCGCCAGTCAAACTCAACACCCACTGCAGGAGTAAGTATCTGTTCATAAACCAGAAAAGGAAGATCTATGCTCAGGAGGATTTTTTGGTTGCCAAAAGACCTCTCGTAAGCACCCCCAAGACAAATTGTTAAGGGCAAAGGATCGCTTTTACCAATGAACTTAAGCTTTGTCCCCAGATTCCGAATCGCCAAACCTATATCCAACCCTGCAAGCGGTGGATGATAGAGACCTCCAAAATCTACTGCAAAGGCTGTACTATTCTCTACCTCTACCAGTTTTGAGGAGATTATCTTGAGATTTATACCCATTGGCCAATTCTCTAAAACTTCGCGGGCAAAGCCAGCCAATAATACAAAATCCTGTTCTGCCTTTACCGTCCACTCATTGCCATCAAGGTCGATCAGCTCAATGTCTCCAGCTGTATAATAGGAGAAAGCCCCACCAATTACTCCTACACCAATTGGCTGGCCATAAAGAAGACTCATGAAATTATCATCAGCCAATCCTCGTTGATAACTGAATGAAGCCTCTCGATGGGAAAGAGAAATCAAGCTCGCCGGATTATAATGGAGCACACCTATCTCTCCCCTAACTGCAGTATAAGCCTCAGCCATCCCGCAAGCTCTTGCCCCTACGGGCTGCTCGAGTATAATCGCACCCGATGTCCCTGCTCCTTTTGCCCATAAACCAGTTGTCAGAACTGTAATCAGAAAAACAGAAAGAATAAAAGCTCTTTTCACCTTTTTTCCTCCTTCAGGACCGCTATCTTTTTAGTCTGTTATCGTAGGGGACGGACTCTGTGCCGTCCCTGCATTTGGGTGGCCACTGAGTGCCACCCCTACATTCCTCTCGTTTTATTTTAGAACCGCTACCTTTTTGGTAGCCTTTATTCCCGGACCTTCTACATAGACTACATAAATTCCCGAGGCCACCACATCATTTTCAGTGTTTCTGCAATTCCATTCAATGAAATCCTGAACTGGAGACACATCTTTACTTTTCTCCCAGACAAGTAGTCCTATCAACGTAAAAATCTTAACATTTACTGTCCCTGGACCGCTGGGCTCGAAATGAATCTTTGCCTTCTCTCCTTTCAGGGGATTAACATAACCATTTTGTCCTCCCTGAATCTTTACCTCACCGTTTACAAAAAATCCGATAGGAGTGATGCTTACGGTTACTGTCTCCACGCCTCCGGTTGAATCTATGGTTACCCTCCCTGTATATTTCCTCCATGCTTCTAACGTATCCGTATTTACGGTTACCGACACTGTCAAATAATTATCGCTGAAACTCGGAGGAGCCACGCTTATCCATGCCTTATCAGTGGTAATTGTTCCCTTGAGAGTGCCTGGACCTAAATTGGAGATAGTAAAGGTTTTTACCCTTGTCTCACCTTTTACTACCACACCGAAGTCTAATGAGGAAGGGTCAACTTTAAGAACCGGAGGGCTGCTTTCTACAATCGGGCCGTCGAGAGGAGTGATTGGCTCGCCCGTTGCCGGACTATTCCAGATATCTTTTGCCTCAAAGTAATAAGTATAGTCCTTACCTGGCGCTAAGCTATCTTTGGTGTAAGTATAAAGTTTCCCATCGCTGTAAGTCGTATCTCCTGGATCTACCGCGCTCATAGCAAAGGGACTTCCGTCTATCTCTGCCCCGCCTTTCATAATATGGACCTTAGGATAACCTGATGCCGGTCCATCATTGTCCACATCCGTATACTTCACCCTGTAAACAAAATTAAGACCGGGATAACCTTCTTCAGGGCCTAAACCATCATCAGTGTAATCTGTTTCTCCTGTCCAGGATAATGCAGGAGCGCGGTTTCCAACGTCCGGTCCATCCTGAGGAGTGGTTGGTGCACCCGTTGCCGGACCGTCCCAGATATCTCTTGCCTCAAAGTAATAAATATAGTCCTCACCCGGCCCCAATCTACTCTTGGTGTAAGTATAAAGTTTCCCATCGCTGTAAGTCGTATCTCCCGCATCTACTTCGCCCATAGCAAATGGACTTCCGGCTATCTCTATCCCGCCTTTCATAATATGTAGTTCAGGATAACCTGATGCTGGTGCATCATTATCTACGTCTGTATACTTTACCCTGTAAACAAAATTAGTATTGGGATAGCCAGTTTCGGGATTTAAACCATCACCAATGTAATTTGCTTCTCCTGTCCAGGATAATATAGGAGTGCGGTTTGCAACGTCCGGAGCATCTTGAGGGCTGATGGGCTCGCCTGTTGCCAGACCATTCCAGATATCTTTTGCCTCAAAGTAGTAAGTATAGTCTGTTCCTGGCCCTAATCTATTCTTGGTGAAAGCATAAAGTTTCCCATCGCTGTAAGTCGTATCTCCCGCATCTACTTCATCCATTGCAAATGGACTTCCGTCTATCTCTACCCCGCCCTTTTTAATATGTACCCTGGGATAACCTGACGCTGGCCCATCGTTGTCCACGTCCGTATACTTCACCCTGTAAACAAAATTAGTATCGGGATAGCCAGTTTCGGGATGTAAACCATCAGTAGTGTAATCTGTTTCTCCTGTCCAGGATAGTGCAGGAGCGCGGTTGGTAACGTCTGGAGCGTCTTGAGGACTGGTGGGCTCGCCTGTTGCTGAACCATTCCAGATATCTTTTGCCTCAAAGTAGTAAGTATAGTCTGTTCCTGGCCCTAATCTATTCTTGGTGAAAGTATAAAGTTTCCCATCGCTGTAAGTCGTATCTCCCGCATCTACTTCATCCATGGCAAAGGGACTTCCGGCTATCTCTACCCCGCCTTTCATAATATGTAGTTCAGGATAACCTGATGCTGGTGTATCATTGTCCACATCTGTATACTTTACCCTGTAGACAAAATCAGTACTGGGATAGCCAGTTTCGGGATGTAAACCATCAGTAGTGTAATTTGTTTCTCCTGTCCAGGATAATGCAGGAGCGCGGTTTCCAACGTCCGGAGCATCAACAGGACTGGTTGGGTCCCCTGTTGCCGAACCGTCCCAGAGGTCTTTTGCCTCAAAGTAGTAAGTATAATCTGTTCCTGGCCCTAAACCACTTTTGGTTAAAGCATAAAGTTTCCCATCGCTGTAAGTCGTATCTCCCGCATCTACTTCGTTCATGGCAAAGGGACTTCCGGTTATTGGTATTCCTGCCTTTATAATATGTACCTTAGGATAACCTGATGCTGGTGCATCATTATCTACGTCTGTATACTTTACCCTGTAAATAAAATCAGTATTGGGATAGCCAGTTTCAGGATTTAAACCATCGCCAATGTAATTTGCTTCTCCTGTCCAGGATAATGCAGGAGCGCGGTTTCCAACGTCCGGAGCATCAACAGGACTGGTTGGGTCCCCTGTTGCCGGAGTATTCCAGAGGTCTTTTGCCTCAAAGTAATAAGTGTAATCCTCACCTGGTGCCACTAATCCACTTTTGGTATAGGTATAAAGTTTCCCATCGTTGTAAGTCGTATCTCCTGCATCTACTTCGTCCATAACAAACGGACTTCCGGTTATCTCTATCCCTCCTTTCATAATATGTATCTTAGGATAACCTGACGCTGGACCATCATTGTTCACGTCGGTATACTTTACCTTGTAAATAAAATCAGTATCGCGATAGCCAGCTTCGGGATGTAAGCCATCGCTGGTGTAGTTTGTTTCTCCTGTCCAGGATAATGCAGGAGCATCGTTCCATTTGAGATAATAAATATCATAGTTTCCCGGAGTCTTATCTTTCCAGGCAATATGAGGATTTCCCGAACTATCTAAATAAAGGGAAGGATTCTCGGAAGTCCCATCATTATTTGAGATGTTTATCGATTCCTGTCCCGAACCATCACCATCTACCCATTCCGTGCCATTCCATTTAAGATAATAAATATCATTGCTTCCGGAAGAATTGTGCCAGGCAATGTGAGGATTACCAGAATTGTCTAAATAAAGAGAAGGATAAATAGAAATGCCATCATTATTGGAGACGTTTATTGCTTCCTGTCCTGAAGAACCAGCCACATCTACCCAGGCTGCGCCATTCCACTTAAGATAATAAATATCATTCTTTCCTGAAGCAAAATCATACCAGGCAATGTGGGGCTTTCCCGAACTATCTAAACAAAGAGAAGCATACCCGGAATCTCCAGGCCTATTGGAGACGTTTATTGCTTCCTGTCCTGAAGAACCAGCCACATCTACCCATTCCGTGCCATCCCACTTAAGATAATAAATCTCCTCGTTTCCTGAAGTAGAATTATGCCAGACAATGTGAGGATACCCCGAACTGTCTAAGTAAAGGGAAGGGTCCTCAGAACTACCAGTATTAGTAGAGACGTTTATCGATTCTCTTCCTGAAGAACCATCAGCATCTACCCATTCTGTTCCATTCCACTTAAGATAATAAATCTCATTATTTCCTGAAGGATTTTCAAACCAGGCAATGTGAGGATTCCCCGAACTGTCTAAACAAAGAGAAGGATGAAAAGAATCCGTGCTACTATTTGAAATGTTTATCGATTCCTTTCCTGAAGAACCAGCCACATCTACCCAGGCTGTGCCATTCCACTTAAGATAGTAAATCTCGAAGTTTCCCGGAGTATAATCTTTCCAGGCAATGTGGGGATTCTCCGAACTATCTAAATAAAGAGATGGCTGATAGGAACTCCCGATAGTATTGGAGATGTTTATCGACCCTTGTCCCGAACCATCGGCATCTACCCATTCCATGCCATTCCATTTAAGATAATAAATCTGCTCGTTTCCTGAAGTAGAATCAAACCAGGCAATGTGGGGATTCCCCGAACTATCTAAATAAAGGGAAGGATACTCAGAATTCCCGGTATTAGTGGAGATGTTTACTGATTCCTGTCCTGAGCCATCAGCGTCTACCCATATTGCCCAGACAAGATTTGTAAATACTAAAATAAAGAAAAAAGATAAAACACCAAGATACAGGTGTTTTTTGAAAGTCATTTCAAAACCTCCCTAAAAAAGGTGACAGGTACTTTTTCTAACGGCTACCAAATAACAAAATGTAGCCGCAGACTAAAGTCTGCTACTCCTTTCCACCACTATTATTAAAACCGGCGTTTATATATTCTATCAGGAACGAAATGTTTTTGCTTATTTAACACTACGCCTAATACTTTGGCTTGATTATCCTGTAAGGTGGCCTGGACTCGCTGGATATCCTCCCGGCGGGTCCTACCTGATGCCACGACGAGTAAGATTCCATCCGTCTGGGAGCTCAACACACTTGCATCGCTATATGGAATAAGCGGGGCTGAGTCTACCAGAATTAGGTCAAATTCTGATTTTAGTTTTTTGATAAGGTCCTTTAATCTCTCTGATTCGAGTAATTCTACTGGATAAGATGGCAAATTTCCCGAGGTTATTATTTTGAGATTTTCCTTTTCGGTGTCCATTATCCCTGAATTTAAGCTTGCACTTCCCTCTAAAATTTCGGTTAACCCGGGACTTTGCATGAGGCCTAATCTATTATGTATGGTTGGATATCGCAAATCTGAATCAACCAAAAGCGTTCTATACCCGGGAACATCAGACATAGCTAAGGCTAAGTTAATGGCCGTGGTAGTTTTACCCTCATAATGGTTGGCACTGGTAATTAAGATGGCCTTTATCGATTTATCCTGGGTGGCTCGTAAAATGTTTGTTCGTAAGGCCCTATATGCTTCTCCGGTGGGGGATTTCTCATCAGGTAAAGTTAATGATGTGTGATGCCTTATGCGTTTATTCATTTACATTTACTCCTCTCGATTAATAGTAAAAATCTCTTCTCTGAAAACTCAGCGTTTAAAGCCTAAAAAGTATTTTCTTATCTTTTTTGGTGTTGAAGGAATAGTTCCTAAAACTCTTGAGTGTAAGGATTGTTCTATATCCTTAGAACTCTTTATGGAAGAATCCCGGTATTCAGCAAAGAACGCCATACCCAGACCGAACACCAAACTCATAATACTTCCCAGGAGGATAAATATTGCCCTTTTTCGTCTCAGTGGATAAGGGGGTGGAACAGCAGGGTCGATTACCCTTGCGCTTCCCATTCCCTGCATTTCAGCGACTTCAGAGATGCGAGCGTTTTCCATTTTTTTCAATAGTATTAAGTAGATTTCTTCATTACTCTTAACCGCTCGGGCTAACCGAGCCAGCTCCAGTTCCTTCTGAGGCAAACTCTCAAGTTTAACAGTGAGTTTCTCTATTTCTTCCTTAGTACGAACTACTCGTGGATCTTTCTCAGAATACTCAGCCAACTCGCCAGATAACGAAGCATCAAGCGCTGATAGCCTACCCAAAATATGAGCTGTCTCCGCCCTCAAATCGGCCATTTTCTCCCTCTGTTTGAACTCTCGTAGAGCTCTGTCAGAATCGTTAAGTTTCCGCTGGGATATTTTGACCTGTTCGGCAATAAAATTATAAACGCCACGAGTCTTCCTGAGCGAAGCCTTATATCTGTAATCGATGTACACTTTGGCCACAGCGTTTACTATGCGAGCACCTTCTATGGGGTCTTCGGCCTTTATGCCAATCTCAATTATATTGGGACCACTGGTCGAACCCACAAATAGGCTTCTCCGCAATCCACGAACTGCTTTTTCAAAAGGACCGGGATTGGTTTGAAAAAATTTATTAAGTAGGATGCTAAGGAAAGATGGAGGGCCGAGTTTCTCATGTAAGCGAAGTTGTCTGACGACTTCTTCGGCAATAGTTCGACTCCTTATTATCTCTTTCTCGTTGGAGATAAATGCTGCTCTGGCACCAAAAGAAAGAGAACCTCGCTCAAGATAAGATATCTCTGTTGGCTGTACCATAAGCGTGGTAGAAACTTCATAGACAGGCGACATACGAAAACTTCCTATAGTGGTAA
>WJOT01000117.1 GCA_009619095.1 Clostridia bacterium | reverse complement strand
ACAGTTGAAAAGAGGATAAATGGGAGGATGTTTATAACATACAAGGGTAAACGTTTGAAATATAAAAAGATAGTGCAAAGACCCAAAAGACAGGAAAAATTAAAGGAACTGGAGCTATTTGAAATAAAAAAGAAACCCTACATTCCTCCCAAGAATCATCCATGGCGTAGATTTAGAATAAGCAGATATCCAAAAAGTTATCTTTATTAACACATATCAAAAATATAAAAACAGGACATTTCTAATTGTGTAAAAATAGGACATTTCTAAATATACTTGACATACACTTAAAAAAATCTTGACTTTATTGGGTGAATTTATATAATACCTGCAAGAGCACAATCAAAATCAAACATATAGAAACAATAATATGGAGTACTAATATTAAAGTTATCATTTTTTATCTCCTTGCTTATCTTTCAAAGCGGCAATTCCCGGTAATTCCTTCCCTTCCAGAAACTCTAATGCTGCTCCACCTCCGGTAGAAATATGTGATATATTCTCCTGGAGTCCGGATTTGGTCACAGCAGCAACGGAATCTCCTCCACCAACAATGGAGATGCTACCTTTTTTGGTAGCCTCAGCAATTGCCTCAGCGATTGCTTTTGTCCCCTGACTAAATTTATCTATTTCAAAAATACCCATTGGTCCATTCCAGAGAATCGTTTTAGCAGACTTAATTGCCGAAGAGAACCGCTTAACAGAGAAGGAACCTATATCGACTCCTATCCAACCTTCGGGAATGGCAACCTCTGAGATTTCTTTACTCTGGGCATCTTCAGAAGCTTGATTAGCAATAATGTGGTCAAGAGGTAATAGAACTGTTACTTTCTTTTTGGAAGCTTGTTTTAATATTTCACCTGCGGTATCAATTTTATCTTCCTCTACCATTGAACTACCTGTTTCTATATTCTCTGCTCTCAAGAAAGTGTAGGCCATAGCACCGCCTAAAATCAAGGAATCTACTTTAGACAATAATTTATTTATAACTCCAATCTTGGTGGATATCTTGGCTCCTCCCAGAATAGCCAAAAAAGGTCTTTCCGGTTCTTCTAAAGCCTGCTTCAGATATTTTATCTCTTTCTGTAATAGAAAGCCAGCGCCAGAAGGTAAATGCTTGGGCACTCCGGATGTGGAAGCATGTGCCCTGTGCACAGTGCCAAAGGCATCCTGGATAAATACATCGGCCAGTGAGGCGAGTTGTTGAGCGAACTTTTCATCATTTGTTTCTTCTCCTGAACGGAACCGCAAATTTTCTAAAAGAAGGACTTCTCCCCCTTTCAACTCCCTGGCCATCTTCTCCACCTCGGGACCGATACAGTCAGGCGCCATAAGAACCTCTAGATTCAAAAGCTCTCCTAATCTTTCGGCAACCGGTTTCAAACTCAATTTCGGGGCTACTTTCCCTTTGGGTCGACCGAGATGGGACATCAGAATAACTGCGCATTCTCTTCCCAGAGCGTATCTGATTGTAGGTAGAGCAGCTTGAATTCGGGTATCATCCGTAATTCTTCCTTTATCATCTAAAGGAATATTGAAATCACAACGAATTAAGACCTTTTTGCCTTCTATTTCCAAGTCGGAAATTGTTAATTTTTCCATTGTTTTTACCTTTTTCGTAAGATAGAGCTAAAGGCTCTGACCTTGAGGGCCCGAGCTGGCAAGGTCGCCTCTATTGAGTTGCCACCTTTTCCTTGGACCCGCTTTTGGCTTCTGACTTCACCATATAACTAACCAGATCATTCACTCTACAAGAGTAAGCCCACTCATTATCGTACCAGGCGAGAACCTTTATCATCTTCCTTTCTACCACT
>WJOT01000075.1 GCA_009619095.1 Clostridia bacterium | reverse complement strand
GGTTAATGACCTTTCTCGCGGTTGTAGTGTTGAAGACATAGTTAATGTGGTAGCAATTACCGTATTACAAGCAGGCGAAGTATAAATATATAATTAGTTGTCTGGTTAGCTAGTTAATTGGTTAAGGAAAGGAGATTAAAATATGTATTCTAAATATAAATGTTTCGGTTGTGGTGGATCTTTCAATAGTGAAGAAATACCGGCAATCTGTCCGGTTTGTAAAGGTAAGGGGGTAAAGATAAAAGAGGATTCAAAGGTTTCAGAAGAGAAAAGGTGGCGTAGAGCAATTTTGAGAGCTAAACAATTCGTTGAAAAAATTGAATGAAAGGAGTTTAAAGATGCCTTATTACAAATGTAAATGCGGAGCGAAATATGTAGGTTGGGGTTGCTCGGGGATTTGTCAGAAGTGCGGGGACAAGATGGGAAGAATCTCGAGAGAAGAATTTTATGGAGACAGAGAGAGAGGGTTAGAATATTTTGAGAAAGAAGGTAGGGAAGAAAAAAAAGTAAAGTGAGGTGGCTCGCTTGACTAAAGAAATAGATTCTCTCAGTTTTATTAGTCTAGTCAAGTTGGGGTCCTTTCTCTCCAGAGTTCTGACCCTTAACTTGTCTAAACGGTCTTCTCCAATAAAATAAAATTGAGGAAGGGGGTAGATATGTTTTACATAGTGGATGTATTCACTGAAGAAAAATATGCAGGTAACCAACTTGCAGTCTTCGAGGATGCGGAAGGACTTTCCGATACAGAGATGCAGCAGATAGCTAGGGAAATGAATTATTCAGAGACAACTTTTATTTTATCAAAAAAGAAGCGGAATAACGGATATGATATTCGTATTTTTACAAAAGAAGAAGAAGTGCCATTTGCGGGACATCCGACTTTAGGTACTGCTTATATAATACAAAGGGAAATTACCAAAAAGCCCGTCGAAAAAATAATCTTGAATCTAAAAATCGGGCACCAATCACCGAAAGGATAAAAGCAAAGAAGGTAATCTGGTTGGGGGTAATATGTTTCTTTAAGAGATATTTAGAAATTCGAATAGAGATAGGACGGTTTAAGTGCCTAGATACAGGACCATCAGAAGTTTTTTTTAGATTAGCCAAAAGGATATTTTCTGCCTTCCTAAAGGCCTTTTCATCATCCACATCAATCCAATAGTTCCCCTTAATGTCGAAGATCCTTGCCTTCTTCTTTTTAGCTAATATCTTTATTCCTGCCGAAAGAGAGGTTCCATCATAGGCTGAACCCTTTTCTAAGGCCTCAAACAGTGCTGTAGAGCAGAGAAAGATCCCGGTATCATAGGCATTATATTTTTTAATTTTCTTTCCTATATTTACAATCCTGTCCTTATCATCAACTAAAACTTTGGTAACATCAGCAACATCGACAGTCTTATTCTCTAGGTTATAATCTACTGCCAGCATAACTTCTCCGTCAACAACCTTCTCCTGCAGTAATTCGGTCAGTATCGTCTTGTCAAAGATGTGATCACTCATCAGCAGGATAAAATTCTCCTCTATTTGCCCCTTTGCCTTAAGGACCGAGAGCCCATTCTCCTCCTCCCATTCTTCATTTATAAGATGGTGTATCTTTAAGTCTTTATCCTGGCTAAACTGATTAAGATGTTTTCTTAGCTTTTTTCCATTATATCCCGTAACCACATAAAAATCAGATAAACCAGCCCCCTTTGCAGTTAATATTACTCTCTCGATAAGAGGTAATCTTAAAAGGGGAACCAGGGGCTTGGAATCGCCCCTCATGGCCAATCTGCTCCCCTCTCCAGCTGCGATGATCAGGCATTTCATCTCTAATTATCCCTCTTCCCG
>WJOT01000046.1 GCA_009619095.1 Clostridia bacterium | reverse complement strand
CTCATCAACCCCTTCCATACAATGTCTCGCTAACTCTTTAGGGTCGTAA
Source organism: Clostridia bacterium (assembly GCA_009619095.1). Lineage (GTDB taxonomy): Bacteria > UBA6262 > WVXT01 > WVXT01 > WVXT01 > WVXT01. The sequence continues at coordinate 9,401 of WJOT01000046.1, read as the reverse complement.
GTGTTTAAGTATCTTGCAGGAATAATATCATCTGTATTGATATTATTCCCGAATTTGTGGGCTTTTGCCTTAATTTCCATTTTAATTTAAATTGGATATATTTTGTAGGAGACGACCGCTGTGTCGTCCCTACCTCTGACAGACACGGCAGTCTGCCCTTACTTCAAATGGACAGACACGGCGGTCTGTCCTTACTGCAAATTTACCATGGCAATGGATCTATCATTCCTGAATATTGCCAATCCTCAACATCATCAACCAGCCCTTTTCTTACAGGATTAGCCAAAATATATCTACATATTGAAACTAAATCTTCTTGCCTTCTCGCTATATGGTCATAATAACTTCTTTGCCATAATTTGCCTTTAATGCCCACGTATTTCCAACCTGTTTGAGTGGTATATGTCTTAAATTCTTTAATTATTGTGGGAAGATTCTTGCCATCTTTGGGAGAAACTGCTATGTGCAAATGGTCAGGCATAAGACAGTAACAATAAAGAGATATATCAGCTTTCTTCCGTCGATAGATAAGCGATTCTATTATTTGATTGGCGAGTCTTTTATCTTCAAATGGACAGACACGGCGGTCTGTCCCTACTTTATGTCCGGCACATATTGTCAGAAAATAAACGTACCTTGAATCAGTATAATCAAAATCCTTTAACCTTAAAATCTTCCTCCGTTTATATAAGTCTTTCCACTTTTTCATATTTTGTAGGGGACGACCGCTGTGTCGTCCCGTTCCAAATTTTATAACTCTTCGGGGCTGGTAATTTTTCCAGCAATAGCTGAGGCTGCAGCAATTGCAGGATTGGATAGGTAAATTTGGGCTTTGGGATGTCCCATCCGACCAGCAAAATTCCTGTTTGTAGTGGCTATAGCCTTTTCACCTTCAGCCAATACTCCCATATGACCACCAAGACAGGGACCACATGTGGGAGTAGAAACTACTGCTCCTGCATCAATAAATGTCTCCAGCAGACCCTCACTCAATGCCTCCCGATAGACCTTCTGGGTAGCAGGAATTATTATTAACCTCACTCGTGGATGAACCTTTCTTCCCTTTAAAACTTGCGCACTTATTCTAAGGTCTTCGATTCTTCCATTGGTGCAAGAGCCGATGACTACTTGGTCAATATAGACCTCCCCTACACGGCTGATCGGTCTGGTATTGGAAGGTAAAGGAGGAAAAGCAACTTGTGGTTCAATTTTACTGCAATTATACTCAATAACCTTCGCATATCGAGCGCTTTTCTCTCCGTGGATAATCTCATAAGGCCTTTCTGCTCGAGCCTCGATATATTCGATAGTCTCCTTATCTGGCTCAATAATTCCACTCTTTGCTCCGGCTTCCACCGCCATATTACACATAGTTAAACGGTCAGCCATAGTTAACCGCCTGATAACAGGACCTGTAAACTCCATAACCTTATATAGAGCCCCGTCTACCCCAATATCTCCAATGGTATAGAGAATCAAGTCTTTCCCTGAAACCCACTTATTCAATTTTCCTTTATAAACGAACTTGATTGTCTCGGGGACACGGAACCAGCATTTGCCAGTGAGCATGGCGAAAGCCAAGTCAGTCGAGCCCACGCCACAGGCAAAAGCTCCCAATGCTCCATAAGTGCAGGTATGGGAGTCAGCTCCGATGACAAGGTCGCCAGGAAGAACAACTCCCTCTTCGGGAAGCAACGCGTGTTCAATTCCCACCCTTCCTACCTCATAATAGTGGCTCAAGCCCTGTTCTCGTGCAAAACTCCGCAGAATCTGGCATTGCTCGGCCGATTTGATGTCCTTGTTAGGAGTAAAATGGTCGGGAACAAGGACGACTCTATCAGGGTCGAAGACCTTACCTCCTCCCACTTTTTTAAATTCTTCAATCGCCAGAGGTGCGGTTATGTCGTTTCCCAGGGTAATATCTACTTTAGCCTCAATGAAGGTGCCCGGTTCAACGCTCTTCCTCTCACAATGTCTGGCCAAAATTTTTTCTGCAATTGCCATACCCATAAGGAAACCTCTATCTCTTTTTCACTAACTTTTCTCTTACTACCAGCCTATTGAGATGAAAAATGTACCTGTCCCTTTTTTTATCGCTTAATTTTCCTTTTAACAATCATCCTGTTCAACGCATTAACATATGCTTTGGCACTGGCTTCAATTATGTCTGTGGAGGTGCCTCGACCGGTTACTATATTTTTAAATTCCTCAGCACGGCCTCTGGCCACTGGTGCAATCTTAACTGTAACCTCGCCCAGAGCATCCTTGCCCACAGAAACTGACCTAAGGCTGTAATCGATTAGTCTACACTTAATATTTGTAATTCGGTCTATTGCCCGAAAAGCAGCATCCACTGGACCATCGCCACAGGAAGCCTCCTGCAGGACTTCACTCTTAGCCGTCTTCCCCGGCGCAACCAACTTCCTTAACCTCATCGTGGCAGTGGGAACTACTTTGTTTCCAGTAGTTACATTTATATATTCCAGTTTGTATACCTCGGGGATAAGAGATATCTGGTCTTCGATTATAGCCTCGATGTCTTCATCGAAAATATCTTTTTTCTTATCAGCAAGTAATTTAAACTGCTGAAATGTCCTATCCACTTCCTCATTGTTCAATTTATAACCTAATTCCTGCAACCTCTTCCGAAAAGCATGGCGTCCCGAGTGTTTCCCTAAAACGAGTTTCCTACCTCCCAATCCCACCGATTGGGGAGTCATAATCTCATAAGTCAATCTTTCCTTGATTACTCCGTCCTGATGAATTCCTGCTTCATGAGCAAAAGCATTAGCGCCAACGATAGCCTTATTGGGCTGAACGATTATGCCGGTAAGTTTACTGACCAGGCGGCTTGTCTTGGCAATCTCTTTTGTCTGGATATTGGTATAGAAAGGAAGCAGGTCTTTTCTTGTCCTCAAGGCCATCACCACTTCTTCCAGAGAAGCATTCCCTGCCCTCTCTCCAATGCCGTTAATAGTGCACTCAATCTGCCTGGCTCCCAGGGAAATAGCTTCTAGTGAATTGGCTGTGGCCAGTCCTAAATCGTTGTGGCAATGGACACTAATAATGGCCTTGTTAGAATTGGGAACTCTTTCGATTACCATCCTGATTATTCTTCCAAACTCTTCTGGCAGGGCATAGCCAACGGTATCTGGAATATTGATTGTAGTAGCACCAGCATTGATTGTCTCCTCCACCACACGGCAGAGGAAGTCTGGATCCGACCGGACAGCGTCTTCTGGCGAAAACTCTACATTGGGGGTAAATTTTTTCGCATATTTTACTGCGGCCACAGCTTCCTTAAGGACTTCTTTTCTTGACTTTTTCAATTTATACTTTAAGTGAATGTCACTTGTAGCAATGAAAGTATGAATGCGCGGGTTTTTGGCATATTTTATTGCATCCCAGCAGACATCGATGTCTCTCTTTGTAGCCCGGGACAACCCGGCGATTATCGGCTTCCTAATCTTTTGGGCAACCAGCTTCACTGCCTGGAAATCTCCTGGCGAGGCTACGGGAAAACCAGCTTCAATGACATCCACACCCAATTTCTCTAATTGTTCAGCGATTTCCAGCTTCTCGTTTATATTCAGACTTGCTCCCGGAGATTGTTCTCCATCTCTTAAGGTTGTATCGAATATTAATATTCTCTCCTTGTTTAATGCCATTTCCCCTCTCCTTTACCCCCACACCAACTGTTACAGTAAACTCCTACATCCATAATTGATGAGGGTGGTTTATCTCTCTACCAATTGTTATAATAAACTCCTAAGTCCACAGTTGGTGTGGGGGTGAACTTTTAACGCTGTTTAACCCACGCCAGGCGTGACCTATAGAACTTCCACAGTGCATTCAATACGCCTGAGAGCGTGTAACTAACAAAATATATAACAAATATTATGGAAATTATCTTAGTGGAAAAAAACCAAATAACTAATGCAACCACCATAATAATCAGAGTTCTGAATGGTTGCTTTCTGGTAAGTCTAAGATTCTTTAAATTTATATACTTAATTTTACTCACCATCAGAAAGGATAAGACTATCATAATTAGAGGGATTGAACCGAAGAAGAGATGCATCTCCTTTACCCAAAATGGCAAAACAAGAAAAGAAGCCAACATACCCCCTGCCACAGGAATGCACAAACCATCGAAATAAGCGATATCTTTCTCCACAATTTTGACATTGAACCTTGCCAGCCGCAAAACTCCAGCAATCATAAATAGGAAGGCTATCAACATCCCCCACCTTATATCTTTTAAAACTACCTGATACATCAAAATTGAGGGAGCCAAACCAAAGGAGATTAAGTCGGCTAAAGAATCGAACTCCAAACCAAACCTACTAGTGGACCTGGTGAGTCTGGCAATTCTGCCGTCAAAAACATCCAAAATAACTGCTAGAAGTATCGCCCAGGCACTGGAGGTAAAATTTCCCTCAATGGCACAAATGATTGCATAGAAACCTAACCCCGCATTTGCCAGAGTGAAAAATCCGGGAACAAAATAGATTCCTTTCTTCACCTCAAACCTCCACCAGCGATAAAATTGTCAATCGACATCTTTAAAAACTGCACTACACTAACATTTTAAGAAGGAAACTTTCCCAGGAGAGTTTCACCTCCAACCACTCTATCTCCCTTTTTCACTTTAATCTCTACTCCTTGAGGGAGATAGACATCTGCCCGTGAGCCAAACCTTATCATTCCAATTCTCTGTCCAGCAATTAGATTGTCTCCTTCTTTGCACCAGCAACATATTCGGCGAGCAACGCTACCTGCTATCTGCTTTACCAAAATTCTCTGTCTATTAGAATTGGGCTTGTTACTCTTTTGAATACCAATGAGGTTACTCTCGTTTCCCCCAGAAGCCTCTTCTGTATAAGCAGCCATAAACTTGCCAGGTTTATACTTTATCCATTCCACCTTTCCCTTTACTGGCGACCTTTGAACGTGAACGTTAAAGACGGACATAAAGATTCTAACCACTTTTACTTGAGAGTGCAAAAAATTTTCTTCTCCAACCTCAGAGATATCTATTACCTTCCCGTCTGCAGGGGATAGGATTAAATCTTCTCCTTCGGGAATTTTCCTTTCCGGGTCACGGAAGAAAAAGAAAGTAAATAAGGCCAAAACCAATAAAAAGAGGCTGCCAATTTTCCAGAAAAAGAAAAGAATCACAACCAATATTAAAAGAGGAATAACAAATTTCCAACCGTCCCTAACAATCTTCATCTTCAATTTACCTTTTCTTTAGCCAGGGCATCATTCCCCGTAATTTTGCTCCCACAATTTCAAGGGGATGCTTCACCCATTCTTTCCGTCTCTTGTTAAATACCGGACGACCTATTTGGTTCTCCAAGAGCCATTCCCGAGCGAACTCACCGGAACGAACTTCCCCTAGAATTTTCTTCATTTCTCGCCTGGTCTTTCCGGTAATAATCCTTTTACCCCGACTATATTCCCCATACTCTGCTGTATCTGAAATGGAATAATTCATCCAGCCAATGCCACCTTCCTGAATCATATCGATAATTAGTTTCATCTCGTGCAGGCACTCAAAATAGGCAATCTCAGGTTGATAACCAGCCTCCACCAGAGTTTCGAAGCCAACCTTGATTAACTCCACGAGCCCACCGCAGAGAACCACTTGCTCCCCAAAGAGGTCAGTCTCGGTCTCCTCAGCAAAAGTGGTCTCAATTACTCCAGCGCGAGTTCCCCCTATACCCTTAGAATAGGCTAATGCCAATTTCTTCGCCTTACCAGAAGCGTCTTGATAAACTCCAATCAGGTTGGGAGTACCTCTTCCTTCCTGATACATCCTCCTGACCAGATGCCCAGGTCCTTTAGGAGCAACTAATATTACATCCACATCCTCAGGAGGAATAATTTGGTAAAAGTGAATGTTAAAACCGTGAGAAAAACCCAGGACCGCTCCCTTTTTCAATTTATTAGCAACCTCATTTTTGTAGACCACGGACTGGACATCATCGGCGACGAGCATCTGAACCCAATCAGCATTTTCCGTCGCTTTGCCTGCAGAAACTGGTTTCCAGCCATCTTTAACTGCCTTTTTCCAATTCTCAGTTCCCGCCAGTTCAGCCACCACCACATTTAACCCGCTATCGCGCAAATTCTGACTTTGGGCATGCCCCTGGCTTCCATAGCCAATGATTGTAATCTTCTTTCCTTTCAAAAGCTTCAAATCCGCATCTTTATCATAGTATACCTTTGCCATAAAATCTTCCTCCTAAATATGTTGATCTGATTATAAGTTGATAAGCTTCCTCTTAGCAGAGCTTCGCTCTGCAGCTACATCTGCACGGTTAAAACCGTGCCTACAAAACCATTGTAGGCACAGATTCAATCTGTGCAATTGACCGAGCGACTCCGATAACTATCCCTTCATCCTATCCTCTGCCCATTGCCACAATTCCTGTCCTGACCATCTCCTTTATCCCAAAAGGCTTAAGCATATTGACCAGGGCAAGTATTTTCTCTTCATCGCCTGTCATTTCTACAATCACAGAGTTAGAAGCAACATCGACTATTTTTGCTCTGAAGATATCGACAATTTCCAAAACTTCTGACCGCTTTCCTTTTCCTGCATTTACCTTGATGAGAACTAAGTCTCTTTCCAGATGGGGTTGCTCTACGAAATCGTTAACTTTTATTATATCTATGAGTTTATTCAGTTGCTTCATAACCTGTTCTAAAATCTTCTCATCCCCTTTAACTATTATCGTCATTCGAGAGACATCGTGTTGCTCGGTTTCTCCTACGGCTAAACTATCAATGTTAAATCCACGGGCGCTAAAAAGGCTCGATATTCGAGCCAGAACTCCAGGTTTATTCTCTACTAAAATAGAAATCGTATGTCTCATTGATCCCTCCTCCTTAATTCCCCCCTCACCCTTACCCTCTCCCCAAGGGGAGAGGGGGTTCTCTTCTATTTTACATATAACGCCCCGATAAATCGGGGCTACTCCAATGACTTTGGCTATGCCAGTCCACGGATTACTTCATCCAGCCTTGCACCTGCCGGCACCATAGGAAAAACATTCTCTTCCCTTTCCACTAAAAAATCTAAAATCACAGGTCCATCCACGGAAATTGCCTTTTTCAGGGCACCTTCTACTTCACCCTTTTCACTTACCCTTATGCCCAAAGCTCCATATGCCTCGGCAATTTTTACAAAATCTGGATTAGCTGTTAGGTCTGTGGCTGAATATCTTTTCTTATAGAATAGTTGCTGCCATTGTCTGACCATGCCCAGATATCCATTGTTTAAAATTGCGATTTTAACTCCTACTTTATTATTGACAGCTGTTGCCATCTCCTGGATATTCATTTGAATGCTGCCATCCCCGGCTATATCAAAGACAATCTTTTCTGGCTTACCTAATTTGGCGCCGATGGCTGCTGGAAAACCATACCCCATTGTGCCCAGCCCTCCGCTGGTAATAAAATGGCGAGGATAGTTGTATTTATAAAACTGCTGGGCCCACATCTGGTTTTGCCCAACTTCTGTGGTGATGATTGCCTTGCCTTTTGTCACTTCGTAAATCTTCTCCACTACATATTGAGGACGGAGTTTGTCGTCTTTCTTATAGGTCAATGGATTATCCTTTTTCCACTGGGAAATCCGTTTTTGCCATTTCTTCCTTTTCTCTATATTTTTAGAACCCAATTTGTTAAGGAGTTTGTTCATCTCTCTCATAACATTCTTTGCGTCGCCCACAATAGGAATATCTACTTTCACATTTTTGCTTATAGAAGTGGGATCGATGTCTATGTGAATTATCTTTGCCTGGGGAGCAAAAGCATCGAGTCTTGCTGTAATCCTGTCGTCAAACCTTGCCCCAATAGCAATAATTAAGTCTGAATTCTGTATGGCATGATTTGCGAAATAAGTCCCGTGCATTCCCAACATGCCTAAAAAGAGTTCGGAGTCTTGAGGAAAAGCACCCATTCCCATCAACGTGAGAGTTACAGGAATCTGGGTAGTTTTAGCCATTTCCCTCAATTCTCCAGAAGCTCCTGAAATAATAACGCCGCCACCAGCATAAATAACCGCCCTCTCAGACTGTTTTATCAGGTCTATTGCTTTTTTTATCTGCTGGGGGTGTCCTTCATATTTAGGCTTATAACTGCGAATCTCTACTTCCTTGTGATAGACGAATTCACAGGAAGCTCTCTGGACATCTACCGGGAAGTCAATGAGCACAGGTCCGGGTCGTCCTGTGCGGGCAATGTGGAACGCTTCTTTAATAGTGCAGGCGAGCTCCTTAACGTCTTTCACCAGATAGTTATACTTTGTTATTGAGCGGGTAACTCCAGTGGTATCCGCCTCTTGAAATGCATCATTGCCCACCAGATGAGTAGCCACCTGTCCTGTAAATGCCACAACAGGAACTGAATCCATATTTGCTGTAGCCAAACCTGTGGTCAGATTGGTCGCCCCTGGACCAGAAGTGGCTATACAGACACCAACTTTGCCTGTTGCCCGGGCATATCCATCGGCCATATGGGCTGCTCCCTGCTCATGACGCGTGAGTATAAATTTGATTGGTGCCCCATACAAAACATCAAAAGTAGGGAGCAATACTCCTCCGGGGATGCCAAACATTATTTCCACTTTCTCTTTGATTAAACTCTCCACAAAAATCTCGGCACCGGTAAGCTTCACAGTATCCCCTCCTTATCAAACTTTCGTTTGACACTCCAAATGAACCAAAGGAGTGTAAAGCGAAAGCTTTACCTTTCAAAAAAACAACTCCTCTTTTGCACGGTTGAAACCGTGCCTACAAATGCCATAATCCATAATTTTATTTGAGGATGGCTCCTGTATTTGCCGATTGAACCATCTGAGCATAACGACTCAGCCATCCTTCTCTTATCTTAGGCTCAGGTTGCTTCCACTCCCCAATTTTATCATCCCATTTTGCTTTACGCATTTTTATCTCCCTATCCTCCAGACGGACATTCAATCTTCGGTTGGGAATGTCTATTTGAATGATATCACCATCACTTAACAGAGCAATTGGTCCACCAACTGCTGCCTCGGGAGAAATGTGTCCAATGCAGAGCCCCCGTGTACCACCTGAAAATCGACCGTCTGTCAATAGGGCAACTTCTTTATCCATTCCCATACCCACAAGAGCTGCGGTTGGCGAAAGCATTTCTCTCATTCCTGGCCCGCCCCGCGGGCCCTCGTAACGAATCACGATAACTTCCCCTTTCTTGATCTTTTTACCCAAAATGGCTTTCATCGTCAGTTCTTCAGAATTGAACACTCTTGCCTTGCCGGAAAATTTCATCATTTTGGACTGGACTGCGGACTGCTTTACAACACAACCCTCGGGAGCTAAGTTACCAAAGAGAATGGCAATGCCTCCTTC
>WJOT01000130.1 GCA_009619095.1 Clostridia bacterium | reverse complement strand
CGGTGGGATTGAAGTACGATGAGAATGATGGTCGCTGGCAAGGAAGATGGCCGGTCCCCTGGAATGCTCCTGAAGGAGAGTACAGGGTTAAAATCTGGTTACCTCCTGAACCAAAAAATAGAATGCGCCTACGGGAATGTAGATTTTTCATTGCCCGTCGGAAGCCTCAAAAGTTGAATCCTGGCTTATGTGTTATGACCATGGAGAATATGCGTTCATTGAAAACAATGAGGGTGAGGGGACCGGATGGAGAATGGGGCGATTGGAAGAAGCTCTTCGATTGGGTAGAGTTTTCTGGAGCTAATACTTTCTGGTATATGGCAGGTCAGACTTCAGCTTATGTGGAGAAGTTGCCTGATGATTTTCCCTGGAACAGAGAAAATCTCGATTTTATCGATGCTTTAGCTAAAGAGGCTGAGAAGAGGGGTATCGATTTTGGCTATTGGGTTCAGTGTTACATCGTCCTTGGCCCCAGAAGATATAGACCTAATTATGAGTATGGGTGGGATTATAAATATGAGCTGGAGAAATCTATCCCTACCCGTGGTATCTCTGTCGGGGATAAGAAGCGGATAGAAGACATAATTAAATTTATTAAAGGATTAAACAGAATTGAAGAAGTTGATTATATTGGGTTGGATTATATTCGCACAGCAAAAGGTGGGCTGGAGTTGGTGGATGAGTTTGTTAGAGAAATGGAAGTGGATGTTCCTGAGAAGTGGGAAAAATTTTCTAAAAGGGAACGAATGGAGTGGTTGGGAAGGATAGCGGAGCGTACGCGGGGAAGAGATATCCCGCTTATAGACCAGTGGAATTGGTGGAGGGCAAGACAAACAGCAATAATATTGAAGAGAATAAAAGAGGAGGCAGGTTTTACCAAGCCCCTGTGGGTGTTCAATCTGAGCTGGGAGAAGGGTTGGCAGCACGGTCAGGATGTGGTGATGAAGAACGATGCTGGTGCTGACATAATTGCCGTAATGCTCTACGAGTCAGACCTTAAGCAGTTAGATTGCTTGATTGAGGACTGGAAGGAATATGTAAATAGGGGAGATGCCAATTTGATTGTTGGCGATGATTACGATTGGCCACTCCATCAATATACTCTGAATCCTGCTGGGCCGGAGGATTTTTATAACCGCACATTAAAAGCAATGAAGAATATTTATGGAGATGGTCCGGTCTCAGGAATATTTACTCATGATTTAGCCCGGGCTCTCTGGGGAAGGAGAGGTCCCTATCTGCCTCAAGAGTGGATATTGGCTGGCGCCTCCTGTTTTTCCCGACTAAGGGAAAAATGGGAGATAATTCCTATCCACACTGAGATTGAGATTCCGGAGAAGGTCCTTTTTAATACAGAATTTCTTGCAAATGTAGTGGTGAAAAATTGTGGCCCCCTTGAGGTGAAGAAGATAGAAGTTTCTATACTGCCTCAGGAAGGAATTAAAATTGTTTCTGGAAATTATAAAGAGATAGGATCCCTGGCTTCTGGTGAGAGTGAGAGAGTGGAATTCAAGTTAAAGATAAATGAGTTCGATTATGAACGGGGATTTCGACATATGGTAGCCTCAAGGACAGAGTGGGAATCTGGTGAATTTCCCAGTTATGCTTTTAAATATCTGAGCTTGATTGAGGAGCCCCTTCTGTTTCCTGCCACAACATTTGCAATGTTGGAATGAAATATGGGTAAATGGCTGTTAAAAATAATTCTAATATGTTTATTATCAATTTTCCTTACAGGATGTTTCTCAGGCGAAGAAAAAGGTGGAAAAAAAGGAGCGGAGATGAAGATTTATCTTATACCAATTGGAGATGTTGAGAAAGATACCCTTTTGAAATTGTGTTGGGTTTTGCGAGAGAAGTTTGAGGCAGTCTTTGAGGTGGGTGAGCCATTGTCACTTCTTGAGGATGCTTACAGGCCTCGGCGGGGACAATATTTTACCACTCCTATCCTGGAAGAATTAAAACAAAATATCCCGGAAGAGGCGGATAAAGTCTTGGGTGTTCTCGATATGGACATCTTCGTTCCCGCACTGAACTTCATCTTTGGTCAGGCAGACCTGGGTGGAAAGGTGGCTTTGATTTCTTTAACTCGCTTGCGGGAAGAGTTTTACGGAAATAGTAAGAATGAGAAACTCTTCTTGGAGAGGGTACTTACGGAAGCGGCTCATGAATTGGGACATACTTTCGGTTTAAGGCACTGTGACAATCAGAAATGTGTGATGCGCTTTTCCAATGATATTCGGGACACTGATATAAAAGGAGCAGATTTTTGTGAACAGTGCAGAGAAAAACTGGAGATAAAGCTAAGATGAGAAAAAAAGTTGTTCTTTTTTTGATAATATCCTGTTTAATGGTCCTCAACTGTTGCCGAAAAAAAGTGGTCAAAGTCAATTATAAAGAGCTGGAGAAGAAAAGAAAGGCAATGGTGGTTGAGCAGATTGAGAAGAGGGGAGTAAAGGATAAGCGGGTTCTGGAAGCAATGGAAAGGGTTCTCAGACACGAGTTTGTCCCGGAAAAATATAGAGCTTTTGCCTATGAGGATTCTCCTCTTCCCATAGGGGAAGGTCAGACTATTTCCCAGCCTTATATTGTTGCCTTAATGACAGAATGTTTGAATCTGGAAGGCGAGGAGAAGGTATTGGAAGTGGGCACGGGCTCAGGTTACCAGGCAGCTATACTTTCCGAATTGTCTAAGGAAGTTTATACAATTGAGATACTGGAACCGTTGGCTAAAAAGGCGGAAGAGCTTCTTAAGAAATTGGGTTATAGAAATGTGAAGGTAAAGTATGGTGATGGGTATCTGGGTTGGGAGGAGTATGCGCCTTTTGATGGAATTATAGTGACCTGCGCACCTGAGCATATTCCCCAGCCTCTAATTGACCAACTTGCCGAAGGTGGCAGGATGGTGATACCTGTGGGGGAAGTCCATTTTACCCAGTTTCTTAAGCTCGTAGAAAAAAGAGAAGGAAAAGTGACTATGCGGAATGTAATTCCTGTCAGGTTTGTTCCTATGACTGGCGATGAGGTGGAAAAACAGAAGAGGTGAATTTACACAATGGAGTATCAGGGCTTCATTACTAAAGGTTCTGTTCCTTTCGATCCCCTTGAGTTAGCAAGGGAGACCGAAAAACTATGTATAAAGAGTTCTTCCCGTAAATATACAAATTTCTACTGTACAGGGGTATATGGGGGAATTTCTACTGGTTATCTTGTGGGTTGCTGTTTAAGATGTGTGTTTTGTTGGGTTTCCTTCTCCCGCGATTTCCCAGACAAATATGGGAAATTCTTTACTCCTGAGGAGATTTTTGAGAGGCTCGTTTCCAATGCCAGAAAGGCAAAGGTTAAGAAATTACGCGTATCTGGTGGAGAGCCAACTCTGGGGAAAGCGCATCTACTTAGACTTCTGGACCTGGTTGAGGATACTAATTTCTTCTTTGTTCTGGAGACAAATGGGATTCTTTTGGGTAAAGAGCCAGAATATGTGAGGGCTCTAAAGAAATATAGAAATCTCTATGTCAGAGTCTCCATAAAGGCGGGCACTCCCGAAGGGTTTGAGAGGAGGACAGGGGGGAAGGGTGAGTTTTATGAACTGCCCTATCTGGCTGTGGAGACCTTGAAGAGAGAAGACTTATACTTTCGGGTGGCCCCAATGAGTGATTCCCGGTTGATGCCTAAAGAGGAAAGAAGAGAAATGATAAGAAAATTGAAGGAGATTGGCTATAAAGACTATCTGGAAGAAGAGACTTGTGATCCCTATGATACTTCGGTTAAAAGGTTGAGAAAGGCTGGCTTTTCCATATTTTAGCCTTATTGGAGTCCCCCCGAAAGGGAGGTATAACCGGAACCTTGCTTTCGCAAGGACTCCAGGTTTTTGGAGTCCTCCCGAGAGAGAGGGATATGTTGAAAGAAGCAATTCTTTACCAGGTTTTGAAAGATGGCAGGGTGAGATGTGGCGTCTGTCAGAGAAGGTGCACAATTGCAGAAGAAGAAACCGGGTGGTGCAGGACGAGGAAGAATGTCAGAGGGAAACTGTACACTCTTATCTACGGCAGGGTATCCACCTGGGCCGTATCTCCAATAGAGAAGAAACCTCTCTTCCACTTCTATCCAGGCTCGAGATGGCTCTCTTTAGGCACTCTCGGCTGCAATTTTCGCTGTCCAGGTTGCCAGAACTACGACATCTCCCATGTTGATTATGAGGGAGAGGCTCAATATTTTTCTCCAGAAGAGATTGTAAAACTGGCAAAGAAAAGACACTCTCTGGGAATCTCCTGGACTTACAATGAACCAACAATCTGGTTCGAATATACCTTAGATTCTGCTAAACTGGCGAAGAAGAAGGGGCTACTTACAAATTATGTCACCAATGGCTACATTACACCCGAGGCGCTGGATGAGATTGGTCCATATCTCGACTCTTTCAGAGTGGATATTAAAGGGTTTAGAAAAGAGAGTTATCGGAAGATTGGAAACATTCCCGATTTTAGTGGAATTCTCGAGGTTACCAGAAGGGCAAAGAAGAAATGGGGGATGTGGGTAGAGGTTGTAACCAATATTATTCCAGGATATAATGACGATAGGAAAGAGTGGGGAGGGATTGCCTCCTGGATAGTTGAGGAGCTTGGGGAGGATACACCCTGGCATGTAACTCAATTCGTTCCCCATTTGAAATTATCCCATCTCCCCTTCACATCTGTAGAGACCCTGGAAGAGGCCATGAAGATTGGGCTTGAGAAGGGTCTCCACTATGTCTACATTGGCAATATTCCCGGACATACGGGGGAGAATACCTATTGCCACCACTGTGGAAAATTAGTTATTAAAAGAGATGGGTTCTCTATGGCGGAGATGAAAATTGAAGATAGTAATTGCCCGTATTGTAAAAAACCCATCCCCATAAGAATGTGAAATCGTGACTGAAGTCCTCCCGAAAGGGAGGTATAACCGGACCCCCCGATGAAATCGGGGGAGTCCAGGAAAATGTAATGAGAGTAGTTATGGTTAAGGTTGGTTGTTGTGGATTTGCTGTGGCCAGGGAGAGGTATTATGAGAATTTTGAAGTTCTGGAGATACAGAAAACCTTCTACCAGTTCCCCAGGCTGGGAACTGTCCTTAAGTGGAGGGAAGAGGCTCCTAAGGGATTCGAATTTACCTTAAAGGCTCCCCAGTTGATAACTCACTTGCCATCCAGCCCGACCTACAGGAAACTGGGCTATTTAATTCCGGAAAAAGAGAAGGCAAACTATGGGTTTTTCAAGCCAACCGATGCGGTCTTTGAAGCGTGGGAGAAGACTCAGAAAATAGCCCAACTTCTGGAAGCGAAAATAGTTATTTTTCAGATGCCCCCCAGCTTCCAACCCACAGTGGAAAATAAGAGGAATATGAAAAAATTCTTCAGGAAAATTAAAAGGCAGGGTCTCCGTTTACTCTGGGAGCCAAGGGGAAAATGGGAGGGGAAGGATATAAAGAGTCTCTGTTCTGAACTGGGACTGGTTCACTGTGTTGACCCTTTTAAGGCTGAGGCTATTCCTGGAGAGTTTGCCTATTTTCGCCTGCATGGGATGAGTGGGTACAGATATCGTTATACTGATAGAGACCTCAGAAAACTTAGAGTAAAATGTAAAGAAAAAAAGGAAATATATTGTATGTTTAATAATATCTATATGTTTGAAGATGCCTCGAGATTCAAGAAGGTGATGGGGAAATAGCAGGAGGAGTATGGAGTGTCTCAATTGTAAACAGGAGTCTCCCTTAATTGCGAAAATTCTGGGCGTCTGTGTGGAATGTATAAGGCAAGACTTCAAGAAAGTTCTGCCTTTAATAGAGAAAGCACATAAAGTCTCAAGAAGCAAATTTTGCCTTCCGGAGGGAATTCCCAGGGATAAAGGGGGAGTAAAATGTAATATCTGTGCCAACGAATGCCAGATTCCCCAAGGAGGTTTTGGCTACTGTGGCTTGAGAACTAACCATCTGGGAAAGTTGCTCCACCTGGTAAATGGAGAAAGGGGGAGCCTTTCCTGGTACTACGACCCACTGCCAACCAATTGTGTGGCTGAATGGGTTTGTGGAGAGAAAGGAAGCTATGGATACAAGAATTTAGCGGTGTTCTACCATGGCTGCTCTTTCGATTGCCTGTTCTGCCAGAACTGGCACTACCGGGAGGAGGTTGAACGAATAATGGAGCAGGCAACTCCATCCGTTCTGGAGAATCCTGAGAACTTGAAAGACGGAAATTTCGTAACTTCAGAGGAGCTGGCTAATTGTGTAGATGGAAGGACAAATTGCATCTGTTATTTTGGCGGCGACCCTACTCCCCATATATACCATGCTTTAGAGACTTCCCGGCTCGCTCTGCAGAAGAAGAGAGTGCGCATCTGCTGGGAAACGAATGGCTGTATGAATTCTAAATTCTTAAAAGATATGGCAGAACTGTCTCTTGATTCGGGTGGCTGTATAAAATTTGACTTGAAAGCTTTCAATGAACAGGTAAACATTGCCTTATGCGGGGTTTCTAACAGAAGGACACTGGAGAACTTCTCTTTTCTGGCTGATTATACTAAGAAGAGGAGGGAGCCGCCTTTTCTTGTGGCTTCAACGCTTCTCGTGCCCGGTTATATTGACAGGTTTGAGGTCTCCAAGATTGCTAAATTTATAGCATCCTTAGACTCGGAGATTCCCTACTCTCTTCTGGCTTTCCATCCCCATTTCTATATGTCGGATATCCCTACAACCTCCAGAGTCCACGCTGAGGAATGTTTGGAAGAGGCAAGGAGTGTTGGTCTAAAAAGAGTTAAAATAGGTAACATTCACCTTTTGAGCGATGTTTATTAGGATGAATCCCGCCCCTCAGGGAGGGGCTGGATGAATGTCAAAGGAGTTTAAAATGTGTTTTACAAGAACTTTTCTTTCTTTTGTCTTTCTCTTTTTCTGTATTTCCTCTCAAGGGGTAGCAGAGGCTTATGAGTCTAAGGTTCGTCGAGCTCGCTGGAGTGGCCAGTTCTATGACAGCTCACCCAAGGTATTAAGAGATTCCGTTGAGGGTTTTCTTAAAAATGTCGACCAGGAGAAACTCCCCGGAAAATTGATAGCACTAATTTCACCCCATGCAGGCTACGTATATTCAGGTCAGGTGGCAGCCTATGCCTACCGTCAGCTTGAAGGGGAGAATTTTGACACTGTAATTCTTCTGGGACCGAGCCACCGTGTCCCTGTTAAGGGGGCTTCTGTTTATGCTAAAGGGTGGTGGAAAACCCCGTTGGGAAAAGTTAAAGTAGATTCTGAACTTGCTAAAGAAATTATTAGTAAACATCAATTGTTCCATTTTGATAAGAAAGCCCACAAGGATGAACATTCCCTGGAAGTACAGCTTCCGTTTCTTCAGGAGACTTTAAAAGACTTCAAGATAGTTCCCATTGTTGTCAATGATAGTTCTGAACAGTTCTGTCAGCTTTTGGCAGATGCTATTGTGAGTTCAAAAGGCAAGAAGAAAATACTCATAGTTGCTTCTACAGATATGTCCCATTTCCACCCCTACGGGAAAGCATGTCTGGTAGATGGGGTAGCAATCCGGGACTTAGAGAATTTTAATCTGGATAGTTTAAGGAAACATCTCAGTGGTGGAGAGGCAGAGCTTTGCGGTGGGGCAGCTGTATTTACTGCAGTTCTGGCTGCAAAAGCATGCGGAGCAAATAGAATAAAGCTATTGAGATATGCAAATTCTGGAGATGTGACTGGAGATAAGAGAAGAGTGGTGGGGTATGGTGCTTTTGCCATAATGCACCTGAAAGATGAAGAGATGACTCCTGAATTGGAGAAAGAAAAAGGAGGTAAGAAAATGTTAAATGAAAAACAACAGAAAGTTCTCCTGGGTATCGCACGGAAGACAATCGAGGAGTATATACAGACGGGGAAGATACCAGAGTTTAATGTAGAGGACCCTCTGTTGAAAGAGAAAAGAGGTGTCTTCGTAACTTTACATAAAAAGGGAATGCTTCGCGGCTGCATCGGGTATATTATGCCTCTGGAAGAACTGTACAAGGCTGTTTCCAAAATGGCGATTCAGTCATCCACTGGTGACCCTCGCTTTCCACCAGTGAGGCCCGAAGAGTTTGACGAGATTGAAATTGAGATTTCTGTGTTGACGGTGCCAGAAAGAATTAACAGCGTAGATGAGATAGAAATGGGGAAACATGGTGTGATTGTAAAGAAAGGCTACCAGCAGGGGGTCTTTCTGCCCCAGGTGGCTACTGAAACTGGCTGGTCAAAAGAGGAGTTCCTGAATCGGCTCTGTTATGACAAGGCGCATTTGCCAGCGGATGCTTGGAAAGATAAAGAGACAGAAATATATACTTTTTCCGCTCAGGTCTTTGAAGAAGAGAAATAGATATAGCATCAAAAAAGGAGAGAGTTGAATATGCTAATCGGGGGTTTGACAGGAGGAATATCTTCAGGGAAAAGCACGGTCCTCAAGATATTCAAGAATTTTGGTTGTAAAACTATTGATGCCGACGAAATTGCTCACCAGTTAACCACGCCAGGCACAAAAGTTTTGAGAGAGATAGTCAAGAAATTCGGCCAGGAAGTATTAAATAAGAAGGGGACATTGAACCGAAAAAGACTGGCTGAGGCAATATTTAGAGATAGACAGAAGAGAAAATCTCTAAATGTAATTATGCACCCTAAGATTATTGCCGAAATGAAAAAGAGAATAAAAGGAGTTCAAAAACTCACAGCACAATCGAGGAGGAAAATTGTCCTGGTAGATATGCCTCTTCTTTTTGAGGCTAAACTCGAGTATTTAGTGGATAAGATAATTCTGGTTTATGTGCCTCAGAAAATACAAATTGAGAGGTTACAGAGGGACGATAATCTTACTCTTAAGGAGGCCAAAGCCAGAATAAGTGCGCAAATTCCTCTCTATAAAAAGAAGAAATATGCAGACTATGTAATTAATGGTGACTTGGATTCTACCAGTTTACGAAAGCAGGTGGAATCAGTCTATAAAGAGCTAATTAGTTTATGATTGTAGCTCTGCGTTGTAGGGGCGACATGAGAAAACAGACTAAGGAATTTATAAAATGGAAATAAAAAGTAAAAAATACTGGTTAACATTTCTTGCCTTAAGTGTTTTTTCCGGTTTTCTAATTCGCTTTTTTTTCTTATTACATATTCCCATGATTGAAACCGATGGAGTATTTTATGCAACACTGGGGAAAAAATTGGTTTCTCTCCATCCCTGGGAAGGAATAGATGCTTATTGGCCTCCCTTTTATCCCGTTTTAATTGGGTTTTCTTCTTTTATATTTAAAGATTTAGAATTTTCAGGAAGGATAGTTTCAGCAATAATAGGTTCTATTTTAATAATTCCAGCATTTTTTTTAATCCGTGAAATCTTTCAGGAAAAAGTTGCCAAACTTTCAGTTATCCTGATGATTTTTCATCCCCGACTGGTGATTTCTTCTCAGCAGGTATCAACTGAAATCACTTATGCCTTTTTAGTAGTCACAGGAATTTTTACAGGATTGATCGCTTTCAAAAAAAAGAAAATATGGCTTTTCTTACTGGCTGGTCTTATCTTTGGTCTTTCCTATCTTACCAGACCGGAAGGATTTTTAATTTATATTTTGATGGTATTCTGGATACTATTCTTTCCTCAATTGTTTTTGAAGAATAACCAGACTAAAAATAAAAAAAGTTTAATATTCCTTACTTTTAGTTTAGGCTTTTTTATTTTTGCACTGCCCTACCTCTTTTTTGTCAAGAAAGAATTGGAATATTGGGCGATTAGTGAAAAAAGCAGCTATAATTTTTACACCTCTTTTCGGTCGGAATACCAAAAATATGGATTAGCTCCTGCCCATCTTCAGACCAGCCATCAGGAAAGTAAAGAAATAGCAATAAAATCGGATAAATTTAATTATAAACCGTTATCTTTCACTCTCCATCATCCCTGGACTATCGGGAAAAAAGCAATGAAAAATATTTTACGCATTCTCTTTGACAAAATACCGAGCAGTTTGACCTATAATTTTGCTCTGGTTTTGCTTTTCGGTATATTCTTAAAAAGAAGGGGAATACCCCGCAAAAAGGAAGAAATTTTTCTTTGCTCTTTTGTGATTTTAGCAATTTTACAATATTCTTTGTTTACTGTTTATAACCGATTTTTCATATTTTTACTTCCTCTCTTAATTGCCTGGACAGTTGTTGGATTCCTTGAATTGGAAAGGATTATAGGAAGAAAATGGGGAAATTATGTTTTTCTTTTTCTGGTTTTGCCATCGATTTTTTATTTTTCTTATAAATCAATGACCAAAAAATATGATTTGGAGCATAAGGAAGCGGGAATCTGGCTGAAAAATAATGCAGAGAAATTTTCTGTGATTATGTCCAGAAAACCGTATGCCGCATTTTATTCAGGAAACCTCATTGCTTCTATTCCTGAGGGTTCCTATAAAGAGGTAACTATCTATGCAAAAGAGCGCAAAGCTGATTATCTGGTGATAGATGAACAATACATTCCTACACGAAGACCAGAGTTAAAGTTTTTGCTTAATACTTATTCGCTCCCCAAAGAACTGGAAATGGTCTATCAGGGAAAATATGAGGGGAAAAGAATAATAATCTATAGATGGCTTCTTTAACCCAGATTTTATTAGAAAAATCTGTCCTTCCTAATCCGAACAACAATAGAATATTTAAAACAGGAGTTATTTGAAATGGATGAGGTTTCTCCCACTTTTTTATTTTGGAAGTATAAACGAAGTAGTTCGGATATTTTAAATTAGGTAAAATGTTGCTTAAAAAATCAATGTTAAAGAGACTGTATTTATGAATTGGTCAGAAGTTTTAACAAAAGACCCTATATACTTTAATCTTGGGGGAAGCAATAATTGTCACCCCAAAGTTGGCTATGAAAACTACATATCAGCGGATATTAATCCTCCTAGTGAAGGTTGGTCAGTCAAACAAGATCTAAAAAAACCTATCCCTCTTCCTGACAACTCCGTCACTAGAATTCTCTCTGAAGATTTCTTAGAACATATTAAGGCAGAAGAGATTAAGACGCTCCTTGTTGAATGTTTTCGATTACTTAAACCTGGAGGAATGATGAGAATTGGAGTTCCGGATTATAATAATCCAAAGGATTACCCTTATCTCAAAAAAGGCAGTGACCCTAGATTTCCACGTCATATTACACTGACAAATTATAAGCTGATGAAAAAGATAATTGAAGAGTCGCCATTCTCTCGTTATGAGTTTTACCACTATTGGGATGATGGAAAATTTATTTGCAAAAAAATCGACTATTCATTTGGTGTGATAAAACGAACGCCAGACAATGACCCTAGATGTCGAACGACTAGCCTAAAACAAAAGATCGAGGTGGCTCTCAAGGACTTTATGTATAAACTTTTACGAGGTTTTCGGGTTTCTGAGGAGGATTTGTTGGTACGACGAGGTCGTCGTCTCCACGTAACCTCTCTAGTTGTAGATCTTTTCAAAGATTAGTACTGAGATCCTTTGGTTCTGGTCAGCACTTCGCTTAGCTTCTATTCCTGAGGGCTCCTATAAAGAGGTAACTATCTATGCAAAAAAGCGTAAGGCTGATTATCTGGTGATAGACGAACGATACATTCCTACACGAAGACCAGAGTTAAAGTTTTTGCTTAATACTTATTCTCTTCCCAAAGAACTGGAAATGGTCTATCAGGGAAAATATGAGGGGAAAAGAATAATAATCTATAGATGGCTTCTTTAACCCGGATTTTTCATTAGGAAAATCTGTCTTTCCCAATCTAAACGACAGTGAAATATTTAAAAGAAAAGTTATTCAGAATAGATTGGGTTTCTCCCACTTTTTAATTTATGGTAGTTAATATGATAATTGACAATATCTGCAATAATGTGAGTAATATGCCAATTTAAAAGTATCTCTGAACTAGTTCGGATATGAACAAGTTATATGACATTGAGTTCCAGAAAAGGAGAATACTTACATGTATTTTTGGAATCAGCCTGCCTTGGAAAAGCAATTGGCGAATGAAGAAATATCTGAATGGGATAAAGCTAAGTATTATATTGCTTTTGCCATTTTAAATGTACTTGGCTCATTGAGTATTTACATCCCGTTCCCAAGTTATAAACAACAGGGTATTGAATCACTTATTGGATTCTTCGTTACAATTGGGTTTGTTGTAATAGTTTTCAAAGGTATTAAATCCGTGTTTATGGTTAATAAGAAAATAGATAATTCGCACTTTATAGAACGGATTACTTGTTTATCCTTTCCCTTAGCAATTAAATTTATCATTGTTCTTGTTACGATAATTCTGATTCTGGCTTTTGGAGGAGATGCTGTAAAGCGAATATGGGTGTACGGAGACATTTTCTCAAGAATATTGATAAGAGTCTTGAATTTATTCTGGATTTACGTATTCTATATATTTCTTAGAAAGTCTTTTACAAGATTTGGCGATTTTATCTACAGGAAGAATAAAGAGCTCAACGTCACATAACATGTGATACACATTTGGCTTACGCCGACCCTTCAGGAAATGTTTCGCATTTCGTATATCATTATCCCTTAAATGCTATAGTTCAGGCCATTTAGAAAGGAGGCAACAAATATGTTAAAAAAATATTTATTAGTAATGACAATAGTTTTCGTACTATTGCTACCAGGATGTGTTGTAAAAGATAATATCCCACCGGAAGTCATCGGCACGATTCCTCAAAATGGGACACAAGATGTTGACCCTGCACTAGCGGAGATATCGGTAACTTTTAATGAACCAATGATGGATGAAAACTGGTCATGGTGCTATGAAGAAAAGGACAAGTTTCCCCCAATGGGGGGTCAACCATATTATATAGAAGATAATACAAAGAATGTATTGCCGGTAAAGCTAAAGCCGAATAAAGAATATGTTATTTGGATAAATACGGTAAACTTTAAGAATTTTAAAGATAAAGCTGGCAATCCAACAGAACCGTATAGATTCACTTTCAAAACAAGATAAAATTGAGGCCTGAACTACAAGGCTCTAACGCGGTGTAAAAGACCTAGGGTAGAGATGGCCTTCGTCAAAATAGCGATAGCTCTGCTAAAAAGGGAAGCAAAGCTTACGCTTTGCTGCTACAAGAATGGTATAAAAGGGGAAAAGAATAATAATCTATAGATGGCTTCTTTAACCCAGATTTTTCATCAAAAGAGGCCGCTCTTCGCGTCTACGAAAGGAGGAGGGTCGTGAAAACAAGAAAATTAGGCTGGACAGACCTTAACCTGTCGAATATTGGACTGGGTACGTGGGCAATCGGAGGCAGTGGCTGGAAATTCAGCTGGGGTCCCCAGGATGACAGAGAGTCGATTTCTGCCATTCACCGCGCTCTCGATTTGGGAATCAACTGGATAGACACAGCAGCAATTTATGGACTTGGCCACTCCGAAGAAATTGTGGGAAAAGCCATCAGAGGATTACGCGATAAGCCTATCATTGCTACTAAATGCGGACGGTTGGGAGATAGGAAAGGAAACTTATTCGGGCGCCTCAAAAAGGAAAGTATCCGTTCTGAAGTTGAAGCAAGTCTGAAAAGACTCAAAATAGAAGTTATTGACCTGTACCAGATTCACTGGCCAGAGCCTGACGAAGACATTGAGGAAGCCTGGACCACCTTAGGAGATTTGATAAAAGAAGGTAAAATTCGTTATGCCGGGGTGTCTAATTTTAATATAAAACAATTGAAACGTGTCCAACCAATTCATCTTGTAGCCTCTTTTCAACCGCCTTATAGTATGCTGGAGCGTGGTATTGAGGGAAAAATTCTCCAATACTGTTCAGCAAACAATATCGGAGTAATCGTCTACAGTCCCATGCAGAAAGGCCTTTTAGCAGGGAAATTTACCAGGGAGCGCGTGCAGAATTTGTCTCAGGATGACCACCGACGTATAGACCCTCGCTTTCAGGAACCCGAGTTGAGTGCTAATCTTAAATTGGTTGAAGACCTGCGGCCTATTGCCGAAAAGAGTGGTAGAACTGTAGCCCAGTTAGCAATAGCCTGGGTCTTGCGGCATCCTGAGGTAACTGCAGCCATTGTGGGTGCAAGACGTCCATCTCAGATTGAGGAAACCGTTGTTGCTGGAGATTGGGTGCTTTCTAAGGAAGATGTCGCAGCCATTGAGGCGTTACTTGACCGGCGTCAAAAGGCGTCGTATCAATAATGTACTTGACAAATTTAGTCTCTTATGGCATTATTTGAATCAGACAACCGACGGAGGAAGAGGCTATAGTATGGTCAAGGATTACAAGCGTTTTAGGTCAGAGGTAAGAAAGGGTTTACATAAGGTTACTATAACCATTCCAGATGAGGCTCTTGATTGGTTCTACAAGCTATCGAAGATGATGAAAAAGAAGAAAGGCTATAAATTGCCGCGGTCTTATATAATAAGGTCCTTGATTAATGTCTGTATGAAATTGGACATTAATGTCGAAGGCGTCAGAACAGAGAAAGACCTGGAAGAAAGGATATTACGGGCTATCAAAAAATACTAATAGCGTGAAGCACTTGCTGTTTTTTTTGTTCGGATGAAATATTGATTTCAATATTACCAAGGGGAAATTAAACTATGATTTCGCGCAAAGTCAAACAAACCTCCGTTTTATTACAGAAAACACAAATCGACTTTTTGAGGAATTTGGCAAAAAGGATAGAAAAGGAAAGCCATAAGAAGATGTCGCGTTCTGAGATTGTGAAGGTGTTGATGAAAACTCTGACATGCATAAAGCCGGACATTGGCGAGTGCAGAAGCGAAGAGGAAATTGAAAGGGAGCTTCTCAAGTGCCTTAAAAAAGCCGTAAGGGAACTGAAAAGGTAATAAAGTCGAAGGCGTCTCTTCAAGTAAAAACCTCAATGTTACAAATCACTCCAATAAGCATTCTCTCCAGTAGAATGAAACAAATATTCGTATTATTGGAAAAAAATCTTGCAGAAGCAGAAAGAATTTATCCACACTGCTCCATATCCAAGCCATAGTCCCTTGTTATCATAAGACTCTACGCTTGCGCCCGCCTGTTGCCACTTTTTTTTATTTTCCGGATATCGAAAGAGGGTCCCCAGCGCTTTATCAAGTAATTATGCGAAACGGAGGCAAATACAAAGTGAGGAGGTGAAACAAAATCAAGAGCGGATTTAGCATGCGCTGAGTCATACATCGAACGGAGGGTCCCGATGAATAAATCGGGACGAATAAGGAGGAACGGGCCAGCGACGTTCCGATGAATGAATCGGAAACTGAAGCGAAAAGAAAGGAGAATGAAAAATGCGTAAAATTGGAAAGATCTTCAGCTTTTTAATTCCTGTCATTGCCGTAGCTGTTTTAGTGGTATTTATGATTGGAGCGGGGAGACGGAGAAGGGCAAAAGAAATCAGGGCCAAACTTCGGATAATTGAGGAAGCCTGGAGTACGCAGAACCTGGACCTATTCGGCGAAGCTTATGCTCCCCACCTTGTCTCGCATAGTGCTCCCTTTCCGGATACAGAAGGCCTCGAGGCCTTCAAACAAAAGGCCGCAGAGATCTTCAAGGCTTTTCCGGACTTTCAATTGACGTTTCACGGGATAATCGTTGAAGGGGACACACATGCTGCACCGTGGACCTGGCGGGGCACACACACAGGGCGATCGGCTCTCTTTCCTCCGCCCACGGGCAAGCACATAACAGGCATGGGATTGTGCTATGGTCGCTGGGAAGACGGCAAAATAGTCGAAGCGCGGGAATATGAGGATCATCTAGGCGTAATGCAACAGCTCGGGTTTAAGTTGGTCCCTGCGAAGTAGCACGGCGGGAAGTAATCCCTATAGCCTACCTTTCTGTTGAGGTAGGTTAGGAAATAGGTCAAAGATGGTTGCCGCCACATGTCTAACACGGGGTTGCCGACTTCGCTGGGCTCCGTCCAAATTGACTCCTTTTGGCTGGCGACTTCGGCAACCCCGGAAACATTAGGCGAAACGGTAGCAACCAGCAATACCAGCGGACTCAGACATGCGCTGAGTCACACATCTTCTTTAATCATAGGTTTGATTATCGGAATAATTATGGGTATTCTATTTCCGTTTTTTCCAGCCAAAAAAAATTTATTAATCTGATGCTCATTTCACAAACCCTCCTGCCCCAAACAAAAAACTCTTGCAAAAGAAAAATATTTATGGTAAACTTACAGGCAACAAATATTAAAGAGAAAGGATTTTAATGCTTTCCATTGGATTGAGCAGTGCAGTTTTAGGAATTGAGGCTTATCTTGTAAAGGTGGAAGTAGATATCTCTTCCGGACTTCCCCATTTCTCTACGGTCGGTCTTCCCGATACGGCGATCAAGGAGAGTAAGAACAGAGTCCTGGCGGCGATTAAGAATTCTGGATACGAATTTTCTATGAGGAGGATTACGGTCAATTTGGCTCCAGCGGCAGTAAAGAAGGAGGGTGCTGCTTTTGATTTGTCCATTGCCTTAGGGATTTTAGCTGCTAATGGTCAGTTATCTCAGGATAGGCTCGAGAGGTATATAGTTCTGGGAGAACTATCGTTGGATGGTAGTGTGCGTAAAGTCAAAGGTACCTTGCCCATTGCCCTGGCGGCAAGAGAGGCTGATGTAGATGGTCTAATTATTCCTGAAGGGAATAGAAAAGAAGCCTCAGTGGTGAAAGGTTTAAATGTTTTCCCGGTTAGAAATTTGAAAGAGACAGTCGATTTTTTGAATGGAAAAGATGAGCTTTCTTCCTTCTCTATAGATTTGGAAGAGGAATTTGAAGATAGGCGTAATTATGAGACAGATTTTGCTGACGTTAAAGGTCAGGAATATGCCAAGCGAGCCCTGGAAGTTGCTGCCAGTGGGGGACATAACATACTTCTCATTGGTCCGCCTGGGTCTGGAAAGACCATGCTGGCTAAGAGGTTGCCATCCATTTTGCCTACAATAACCTTAGATGAGGCATTGGAGACCACAAAAATTCACAGTGTCATTGGTCTAATCTCTTCAAGGTCGGCAATTGTAGGTACCAGGCCTTTTCGTTCTCCCCACCATACCATCTCTGATGTGGCATTGATAGGAGGCGGTTCTTTTCCCAGGCCTGGCGAGGTTAGCTTAGCCCATAACGGGGTCCTCTTTCTGGATGAGTTTCCTGAATTTCACCGCAATGTTTTGGAAGTAGCACGACAGTTACACCTTATAAGAAGGATTGCACATATCAGTTCGTCTTACAAGGAACTATATGAGTAACTTAATAAAGGGGGAAAATATGGGAAAAACCTGTAAATATTGTAGAAAACAAATAGACAAAAAAGCGAAAAAATGCGAATTCTGTGGAGAATTAATTGGTTTTAGAGGGTTCCTGAGAAACAACGGAAACTACGTGACCTGTTTCAACATACTTATTTCTTTGGGGCTTTTAAGTATGGCTTATCTTCACTATCACGCTAGAGAGAAAGCTGTTAGAGATAAAGAAATAATTAAAAGTAAATTGGAATCAAAAAATGAGATTTTGAGAAAGATGCCACGTGAAAATATTTCAAAGGCAGCGAGAGAAGACTTGAAACCAAAGAGGGAACGGAGGTTTGAGACTGTTTTTCCCGATGAAGAATCCCGAGAAGAAGCGAAAAAAATTGAAGAGTTGATTTTGAAGGGAGACGAAAGCCTTGAAGCTGGGCGTGGGGACGTAGCCCAGCAATTCTATCTTGAAGCGGCACGTTTAGAAAGAGCCTCACCTCTCATTCGACAGACTCCAGAAACCCTTGTTCCTAAAGCAGTAGGTTATTCTTACATTGAAAGAGGCGAACCCGAAAGAGCCAGAGAAGAATTTGAAAAGGCTTTAAGGCGAAACCCCAGAGACATAGAAGCACAGAGGGGCGCAGCCTATTCGGAAATCTTGGGCTGGTAACACGCTAATTACATCTTATCAGAAGAATTGCACATATCAGTTATTCTTATCAGATACTTTGTGATTGACTTATTATAGGTATAAACGAATGTAAAACCCAATGTGACCCTTAACAAAATATCTAAAGCGGGAGTTATTCAAAATAGATTGGGTTTCTCCCGCTTTTTTATTCGAATGCTCTCCAGTTAGATAGAGTAGCGGTTTCCTAATGCGATAAAGTCTCGACGAGAAATTATCCTTATCGTCGATAGATGTTCATTCTACTTCACCCAATTTATGCCAATTTCATTGATTTTCCGCTAACGAATGACACTGGGAATGACACTTAAAAATGTTATGGTCGTTTGGACATTCCAGCCCACCGAGAAAATAACAAAATTTTGCTTGACCTCTTTGTGATTTTTTGTTATTTTAGTATAGCTTAAAGATTTTAATAGATACTTCAAAAATCCACAAAATACACTTCGTTTAGGCACTTCTTAAACACTATTTTTTACACACCGAAAGTAATTTTTTTTCTTCGCTCGAATTATAGATTTCAATACTACATTCAAGTCTAAGTGTCTTTCAATTCTACGCCCGTTTCGCACATACTAACAAGGACTTTTATAGGCACTTTTTGAAGAAGAAAATGGAATGACCTCTCGCTCTAAAACATCAAAATAATTGGGAGGATAGTAAGGATTATTAAGCGAGTCTAAGAAGGTGAAAAATGAGAAAAGTTTTATTATTGGGCTTTGTCTTTTTCTTATTATCGAGTGTTGTCTACGGGCAAGAGCCCAGAGTTTCTGGTGGTTTAAAAATTGGTGGCAATCTTAATTTCCCAAATTGGGACCCAGATGTGCCAATTGGGAGTTTAAGTTCTGGGTTATCTTTTAATTTTGGCGGTATGATAGATTTTAATATTTCAAAAAATTTCGGAATTGAAGTTAATATTCTTTATAATAATTTTAGAACTAATTGGGATTATTCTGAAACCGTGCTTGGTATTCTAGTAAATTATGAAACAATTTTCAGTTTAACTACGCTTTCTTTTCCTATATTAGCTAAAGTTAAATTCCCTTCAAAACAAGCTACTCCATTTTTAGGATTGGGTCCTGAATTAGGATTTATTTTAGCACATAAAGGGAAACTTAAAATAACTGCACTTGGCGAAAGTATAGAAGAAACTGAAGATTTAATGTATCTTACTGGTAGTTTTAATTTTGCGTTGATATTAGCAGGAGGAGTAGATATTGATTTAGGACAAGTAAAGTTAACTCCTGAATTAAGATTTAATTTAGGATTAACAAATTATAGAAGTGGAAATTCAGTAAGTAGAAAAAATAGTCAAATAATTTTATTCTTTGGTGTGAAATTTTAATAATGTCCCCAACAGTCTACAAAAGAGGAAATATCTGGTGGCTTCAATGGTATTAGAAATTTCAGGGCCTATCCTTGAAGAGCCGTGTCCTCTTGAACCCTACCAAGGATAAGTGAAATATGAGTTCAAAAACCAACCCTTCTCTCGACAATCGCCTCAGAAAAGATGGCATCCGCTTTTGCTTCCGGCTTGCTTGGAACTCCCCGTTAAATGAAGTAGCCAAGTGGAAAGAAAAACGCAAAATCAAGGAGGTGATCATGACAAAGCACCTAAAAGAAAGACGCTTAAGTATCTGTAAAGCTTTCGCAGCAGTCCTTCTCATTTCTTTTACCCTTACGGCTTGTGTAACAACTCGGGCAGTGAAGCTCGGCACTTCGATTAGTAGGCCGTCAGTCTACTGGAAGGATGTCCTCGTTTACAGATCAGCCGACCAAGTTTCTGGTAAGTATGAGGAGATCGCTCTACTCTCGGCTACTGGGGATTCGTCTTGGACCAGCGAGGAAACAATGTGGAACTCGATGAGGAAGAAAGCAGGGGAGCTCGGGGCTAATGCCATTATTCTTGACGCTATGAGTGAGCCAAGCGCAGGAGCCAAGGTGGCAGCAGCCTTTCTTCTCGGTGCAGGAGCTGAGAGGAAAGGGAAAGCGGTTGCCATTTACGTCTTTCCCAAAGAAGAATAGACCCACACGTAGGTAAACTCCCTTCTGAAAGTGCCGAAAAACCCCACTTTCAGAGCCTCATTTTCCAGGTTCCAAAAATAGCCTTCTAATTAACATTTTTGCTGGTTAGAGCAAAAAAATCTTTCAAAATTTTAATTTTTGTGCTATATCACTTAAAAATGAGCAATCTCTGGAGTGTGAGGTCGCCCTGCTTTTTTTATTTATTATGAGAGACTTCAAAGCAGAAGAAATCGGGAAAACATGAAAAACCTAATCGTTCAAATGAGGTGGAAATAATCGGGAAAGTGGTTAGGGTTATTAAGAGGGTTTGAAAGGAGGGTAAATGAGTGAAAAAACAGAGACAGCGTCGGCTTTAATGATAGCAGGTTTTATATTCTTGGGATTATTTTTCATTAGAGAAATAATTTATCTCAGTAAATTTGTTCATACAATTCAAATTGAAAGTAATTTATCTTCCTTTGAAATATTATTCCGAAAAGTTTTTATTGGGTTTTTAGCCGATATGGTTACAAGTCCTTCTGTTTGGTTAGGAGCAGTTCTTCTTTTTATCGCCCATAGAATAAAAATAAAAGGAAAGAAAAGTGAACAAAATTAAATGGTGGCAGTGGATTTTAATTATTATTGCGGTGGGATTTGTGTTTTACCATTTCTATCCAAAATATGAGTTTACAGTTAACGGACTTATTCGTTGCAATAAGATAACTGGAAAAGTTGAGATAGCAGTTCGAGGGAAAACTGGAGAACTTATATTAAGGTTACAAGAATAAAATGTCCCCAACAGTCTACAAAAGAGGAAATATCTGGTGGCTTCACTTTCGGACACTTTTTGGAAGAGGGTAATGACTTCGCACAGACAACCGAATAAGGGTTTATTAAATCGGGGTCTTTTACGGGAAGTCGCCCCGCTTTTTTACCTGTCGTTGCTAATATGATGCCTGATAATATCTGCGATAGTGTGGGTAATTGCCAATTTTGAAATATATCTTGACTGGCTATGGTATGAATAGGTTAGGTGGAATCAGGAGCTAATGTGGGATTCTCTAAAGAAACACGTCTTCGCGCTTTAGTTGCAGCAGCACGGCACTGTTGTGTATGTCATCGCTATAAGGGGGTGAAAGTAGAGGTTCATCATATTGTATCTGAAACTGAGGGTGGAAGTGATGAATTCGATAACGCGATAGTGCTCTGTTTTGATTGCCACTGTGATGCAGGACATTATAACACAGGGCATCCACGAGGTAGCAAATTTTCAGTTGAAGAACTTAGGGCTGCGCGCGATAAATGGTATAAGCTAGTTCGAGAGAAAAATATTCATCCGCCAAGTGAGCCGGACTACTTGTACTGCAGGTATCTTATTTGCAAGAATTGGGAAATCCTAAGGGAAATCACTGCAGGAGACCTATCTAAATTTCCTCTCAAAAATCCAGTCCTGGTTAATAATTCTGTTTTGGCATTCCTCCGCAAAGTGACCGCTGTTCACCGTGAATCATATCGCCATGCTCGAGAATGGGGTGAAAGCTATCGGGATGAAAATGCATACAAAGAGGCCTATCCAGATGCAGTTAAAGTTGATAAAGGATTGTTCGGGTTTCCATATTTTGAACTCGTTCGTACTCCGAGTAAATCCGAAGTGAAGAAACGCATAGCGAATCTTGATGGTGTAACAGGCCTGCTTTTGCAGGCCGGAATTCCCATAGGAGAAATTGCCACAGCAATGGGATACTGGGAAGTTTGTGGTGAGCCCTGTTTTCAAGAAGTATATCGACTGCGCCCTGTTCGGGGTGTATTCCTAGCGGTTACGAATATTAGTGACAGAGTTATCAGGCTTACGTCAGTTGAAGGTAATGTTTGGGGGAAGGATATTCGAGATTACCGAAGCTTTATGGAGAAAAAGCACGAAGTTGTAAGTGAAGTAACATTGCCGGTATCTCCGCTGGCTCAGGACATGACAGTTTTAATCCCTATCGGCACAATCTTGGCGCCCCTTAATTATATACCAGAAGAAGTTGCGTCTAGTTCCTCCGAAGGCCTTGAAACCGGGTTATATCAAGTGCTGTCACATGTGTATTACTCAGAAGACTGTGTACAAGAATTTCATGCGTGGGGACCGCTGATTCGCCCTAAACGAATAAAACTAGAGATTTCTAGTCTCCCATTCTACCAGGAGCTACACGAACTTGACTTACAAAATCTTTATACTATTGACCGGTCTTGGGCGGCGGGTTGTTGTCCTCATCTTTTCTTCGTGCACTATCCAGCAGGTCGTATTTCCTATGCGGGTGAACTTTTTACTCGAAAACCAGGCAAGCTATCTTATAATAATGTTGAGATACCAAAGGATGTTAACAAGATTGTTATCGCCGAATTAGAACAAGAACGCACCACTGTAAAATGTGTAAGCTCTCAGGGTAAACTTTTGCTCAAGAAATTTGAATTGGTTAAAGACCAGACGCTAGAGTTGCAAGTGTACAGTAATAGTTTGGTGCGGATTTCGGGTTTTTATGTTCCAAGTCAAAAATTGAAAAGGAGTTTAATGGACCCTTGGGGTCGTAATTGCCTAATCGGGAACTTCATTGCTCAAAGAGCAAAGTAACCAATGAGGTCCGGAGCCCTCAAGGCTACTTGTAATTTGAGCTAGGTTTGTAGTTATGCAATATTTCAGTAGGGAGTCATAGTCTCAATATTTTTCACAGCCGTAGCAATGATTGTTGTTGCAATTTACAGCGGGCTAATTAGCAGATAGTCTTTGTGCTGATGAATTTGATGTAATAAATATTAAGAATAGGTTGTTTATACAAATAGCAATCTGGAGTTTTATTCAGCAATATATGGGAGGCAATTGTGTACTTTAGGAAACCGCTAACACGACACGCGAGGCGGTTTTTTTATTGGCTTTTCCGGCCATTTTTTGCTATATTGGGGCAAAGAGAAGTACAAAACCATACTAAGGATACGGAATGAAAAAGATACCAAATTATTATGCGTTTATTCTGACATTATTGATAGGGATTGCGGGCTGTGCCACGATTCCCAAAGAGTCGGTAAAGCTTAGCGAGAACCTATCCGTAATGATAGAGAGCGCGAAAGCGAGCCACGTAAACCTGGTGAATAAGTATTTTGAGGAGAAGAAAAACGAAGTCAAGCGATTTGTGATGGAAGAGTACAAGCCTGT
This sequence comes from Clostridia bacterium, assembly GCA_009619095.1. Classification (GTDB taxonomy): domain Bacteria; phylum UBA6262; class WVXT01; order WVXT01; family WVXT01; genus WVXT01. The sequence goes on along the minus strand of WJOT01000130.1, from coordinate 439 downwards.
TTTCATAAAAAACGTCGGAGAAAGGCTTAAAGCCCAGAACAAAGAGTTCACCTTTGAATTGTATGATAGAGCTATGGAGAGAATTTTGAAGAAGATGGACCAATGGGTGGGAGAAGTTGAAGAAATGAGAATCGAAGTATTGAATGAATTGGACGAGCATTATTATCTAATGAGCCAAACGAACGAAGCCATTACCGGCCTTCTTCGTTCTGCCTCAAAGGTGGAGGAAGTAAGAAAGGAATTAATAGAACGTTCTCGAATAGAAGCCGAGAAGATCATAGACTTTGGCAAATTGGAAGAAAAGATTCAAGGGATTATGGATAAGATTAGCGAAGCGAAAAAGATGGGCGGAAAGGAGAAATAGATGTCAAATAGTGAGGAATTTGATTTTGATAGTGTGCTAGACGAAGCGGAAGCTGCTACCGATGCTGAATTGACT
>WJOT01000009.1 GCA_009619095.1 Clostridia bacterium | reverse complement strand
AAAAAGAGTTGGGCGAAACTCTATTTCGTGGATACGATTTCAGTGAGTTAACTTCGCAAATACGGGCCATCTTAAAACGAGACAAGTCAACCAATAAAGTTACCAGGACAGAAGAAGCAAAGGAAGGCGAAGAGGTAGAAATTATCCTCACGGAGACGCCCTTTTACGGAGAAGCAGGTGGACAGGCAGGAGATACGGGAAAGATACTGAAACCTTCCGGGAAATTGAAAGATATAAAAATTACAGAGATAAGAGAAGAAGATATGGAAGCAAAAGTTGAGGTCTTTGACGCCAAAAGACCCGTTGAAGGATTGGTCATCCACAATTGCAAAGTAGCCACCGGTAGCGTAAAAACAGGCGATATAGTGGTAGCTTATGTTGATGTCACAAGAAGGGAATATATAGCTAGGCACCACACAGCCACCCACCTCTTACAGACTGCGCTGCGCCAGGTTTTGGGGAAGCATGTGGAACAGTCCGGCTCCCTGGTGGCGCCCGACAGGTTAAGATTTGATTATACCCATTCCAAACCCCTGACAAAAAGGGAGATTGACCGCATTGAAGAGATTGTTAATAGTGCCATATTAAGGAACTTTCCCGTACTAACTTCAGAAACTACTTTAACCCAAGCCCGGGATATGGGTGCCCTGGCATTTTTCGGAGAAAAGTATGGTGAGAAAGTCAGAACAGTAATGGTCACCTTCGGAAGCCAGGCTGCGCCAGGGGAAGCTTTCAGCTTTGAGCTTTGTGGAGGAATCCATTGTCATTCAACCGGAGAGATTGGACTCTTCAGGATAATCTCAGAGACAGGTATAGCAGCCGGGGTTCGAAGAATAGAAGCTCTGGCTGGCAAGAGGGCTTATGAATATACCAAGGGAGAAGAGAGAATAATTGAAGAAATGGCAGAAGTGCTCAAGGTTCCCCAGACAGAGCTTGTTAGCCGTTTGGAAAAGATGGTCAAGGAAAATAGGGCGTTAATAAAAGAGATAGAGTCTTTGAGGGGCCGAACCGTTGCTACATCTGTAGAAAAATTGGTCAAGAAGGCAAAAACCGTCGGCAAAATAAAAATCATTTCTGCAAAAGTAGAAGCCAAAGATAGAACTGTTCTCCGCTCCTTTGGTGACCAGTTAAGAGACAGACTCAAATCCGGAATCATAATCCTGGGAGCCATAATTGAGGACAAGGTCGCTCTCCTTTCAGTAGTAACTCCGGATCTGATAAAGAAAGGTTACCACGCAGGAAAAATTATAGAAGAAGTAGCCAAATTGGTTGACGGCACTGGCGGAGGAAGGCCGGATATGGCCCAGGCCGGAGGCAAATCCGTAAACAAACTCGACAGCGCCCTCGCCAAATCCGAAAAACTAATCGGCAAATTAAAGAAATAACTCGTAGGGGCGACACTCTGTGGTCGCCCATATTGGTAGTGTAGGGGCTTGTCCCCGTAATGATTTTGGCAGTATTGTAGCCGCAGAGCGAAGCTCTGCTATCCAGTCAAAATATGAACAACTCAAATGAAAAATATTGTTCTTCTTTCAATCATATTATCACTATCCACACTAACCATCCCAAACAAATCATTCGCCGAACAATTATTAAGCCTCAAAACAGAATATTTCAATTCCAGAAACGACAATTTCGAAGAGATCTATGGTTCTGGAGCAATCTTTGGAATAGGTGGAAGATTTGAAGGAGACTCTGGAATCTTCTGGGGTCTTGAACTGGAATACTTTTCAAGAAAAGGAGAACCGTTAGACTTTCCAGCCAACAAATCCAAGAAAGGTCTATTGGTAGAAGGACCTGACCTGAGTAATAGGACGGGCGTAAACTGGAATATGGACAGGACTTCTACCAGGTTAACAGTTATTTCACTTCTATCCACAATTATTTTTAAACCACTAAAGGGAAGTCCCATTTCCCC
>WJOT01000084.1 GCA_009619095.1 Clostridia bacterium | reverse complement strand
AGATTGCATAGGTATACGGTTTGTTCTTTAAAGATTGGCTTTTTACGAGTTCCTTTCTTGATCTCCAACTTCACTCTTATCTTTAATGGCCTGGCATACATTATGTCTTTATTTATCGCTTCTGTCTTATCGTACTTAGGCTCTTCTAAAATATATTCCACAAAGTTCAAGCGTAGCGTTTGGTCGACATTATCAATAGGGAAGATATCCTCAAAAGCCGCCTGAAGACCCTGCCTCTTCCTTTTTTCAGGTGGGACGTCCTTCTGCAAAAATTCTTCAAAGGAAGCTTTCTGCACCTCAATGAGATTAGGGATATCCATAATTGAAGGAATCCGTGCGAAATCTATTTTCTTCGCCAAATCAGACACCTCCTAATTTTGTAATTTCAAAATTTTTTATTTAATTTCTGCTTCTGCTCCAACTTCTTTTATCTTATTTTTGATTTCTTCTGCCGCATTCTTATCTATTCCTTCCTTCACTGCCTTTGGCGTATTATCTACCAGGTCCTTTGCCTCTTTCAGTCCTAAACCAGTAAGTTCACGCACGACCTTTATTACCTGAATCTTTTTGTCACCAATTTTCGTCAAAATAACACTAAATTCAGTCTTTTCTTCAGCCTTAGAAGCTTCTGGTTGAGCTCCCGCTGCTACCCCAACTGGAGCTAAAGAGGCAGCACTAACTCCGAACTTCTCTTCCAGAGCCTTTACCAGCTCAGACAATTCCAGCACACTCATCTTTTCAATTGTCTGGATAATCTCGTCTTTACTCTTCTTCGCAGTGGTCATCTTTTATTCCTCCTTTACTTCTTCTGGCTTTTTCTTCCTAATCGCATCTAAGAGAAAAATCAAATTCCTCCCTAACCCCTGAAGTACTCCATAAAACCTAACAATAGGTCTCTGGAGGCTCAGACATACTTGGGCAAGGAGCACTTCTTTCGAAGGCAACTTAGCTAAAGATTCCACCTCCTGGGGAAGGATGACGTGGCCTTCTAAAAAACCTCCCTTAATCTTTAAATTCTGGTGCTGGCGAGAAAAATCTACAAGAGTTTTTGTAGCAACAATAATATCGGTTTTTTCAACGGCAATAGCAGTCGGTCCCCGAAGGTACTCTATTAAACTCTCCAATTTGAGATTCTTCATAGCCAAGCGCGCCAGAGTATTTTTTACCACTTTGAACTCGCAACCTATTTTGTTCATCCTGTTCCTCAGATCAGTCATTTCTTCCACATTCAGTCCTTTATAATCAGTCAAGATGAAATTATTATTCGTTCTTAACCTATCAGTAAGTTCATTTACAAAAACTTCCTTCTCTTTTCGTGCCATTCTTTCCCCCAAACTGGGAAAAATTAAGCGAAAAAATTCGCCTTTTCAGGCGATAAAAAAACTTCCCCCAGACAGAGAAGTTTTATTTTTGCACTTATCTGATCTCGGTAGGCAAGATTTAACCCGCAACAGCGGGGGCCTACTGTCTTCGACCTATTATAATTGGCTTCCTAAATATGTAATTTTATATAAACTTTTAATTTTTGTCAAGTGTTTTTTTCTATTTTTTCGTTTCCGTCCTAAAAAGTGCCCTAAAAAGGGGTCAGAGTGATTTTCTTATGGTCGGGTTTCGGTCCTTTGGACCCCGGGGCGCTCACCGTCTCGCGCCCGTCGCTACCCGGAGCTCCTTATTCGTCGCTCCAGCGACCCTTCGCTCTTCCTCGGATGACCTCGGCGTTCGTGGGCTTCGAATCTCTCCCGTGTATCAAACGGAGAGGGTGAGATTCGAACTCACGCTAGGCCATTCGACCTACTACAGGTTTAGCAAACCCGCCCCTTCAGCCACTTGGGTACCTCTCCGTTTAGAGGCCTGAATTAAAGATAAAATAGTAATTGTCGCTTTATTTATACCAGATTTAATTGTTTTTGTCAATAATAAGAAACCACCGGAGGATAGTCCCCGGTGGTCAATTTAAACTCACCAGTCTGTCCGATATGAAAGAGAAATACTCCAATTTTATACTTTGATTACCTGGTTGGAGAGGCTTGTACAGGACTTCACCTGGTTCCTGCCGTGCTCTTTAACCCAGTATAGAGCTTTGTCTGCCCTTTCCACCATCTCCTCGGCATTTATATCCTTCACATAAAGAGAAATCCCGATACTCAAGGTCAGTCGGAATTTGCCATTAACTACTTTAAAGCGATGACTTTCCATGCCCTTCTTGATCCTTTCAGCCGTCCTAAGAGCCAATTTTTCATCTACTCCGGGCAAAATTACGGCGAATTCCTCTCCACCATAACGAGCAACTGTATCGATGTCGCGAAGGTCTTTTTTAAGAATCTCAGCAACTTTCACTAAAGCTTTATCCCCCATGGGATGCCCGTAAGTATCATTGAACTGCTTAAAATGGTCCAGATCCACCATTAATAAAGCCAAAGATAAATTTTGCCGCTCAGCTCGAGAGATTTCCTTCTCCAGACATTGATAAAAGAACCAATGTACATAAAGGCCAGTCAAACCATCTATAATTATTTGATGACCGTAAGTAATATTGGCAACAATTATTGCAGCCTGGCTGGCAAGCGTTTCTATTATCCCCCGGTATTCTCGTATATAATTTCTTCTAAACCTTTTAGAATTTAAAAGAATTACTCCTACATTCCGATTTCTGTAAGTTAATGGAACGAGTAAGAGAGAAGAGGGGCTGGTTGGTTTCTCTGTGAACAGTAATAACTTCTTATACGTAGAATCTTGCAAAATCTCGGCTCCAGAAATGGAATTTGTAATTTTTGTTATCTCCGTAAAAACAGGGCCGTCTTTATTAAACCTGAAGTCCCCGGGGAGGTCGGGCTTAACATCTACCCCAGTTCCTAAAATCAAGTCACCTGTTTTATCTTCAACGGTTAATAATGCCCCTGCCTTTGCCTTCACTGTATCCATGAAAGCCTTAAGAATAGTATCCAGAATTTCTCCCTTATGCTCAGTAGTAGTGGCAGTCTTGCTAAGATTTTCCAGTAGCTTTAGGTTCTTATCAGACGATTCCTGCTTTCTTAGAATCTGCGCCTTATATATAAAGAACAATCCAACAAGCATACTACCAAAAAGAAGAAAAAGCGTAATCTGTTTGCGCGTAACCAGATTTCTCTTTTCAGAAATTCCTAGAGGCAATTCTTTTGGTTCATCTAATTTCCCCTTAGCAAATTCTCTTTTAATTACTTCAATATCCTGAGCTATTTTGGTTATCTCCTGACTTATTAAATCCCGAGCTATCCTGGGTTTTTCTCGGCTTACTGGCCTATCTGGCTCGCGTTTCTCCTCTTCACTTACAACTATACTTTTTACCTCTTCGATGCGACCGGTTTCATTTCTAATCTTTTGTATATAGCCTATTGCTTCCCGATTTCTTGGATTCAAATCTAAAACCTGCACAAGCTTGCTAATAGCAATTTCATAATTCTGCTCCTGGTACTCCTTAATAGCCTGATTGAGAAGTTCCTGCTCTTCTCTTTTCTTAAGTTCATTTCCTATCATATTGACGTATTTTAGGGTTAATTTATTTTCTGGATTCAACTCCAGTGCTTCCAGAAAATTTTTTAGCGCAAGCTCATACTCTTCTGCCCTAAAATACTCGAGACCTTGTTCAAAATAGTATTTCTCTCCTTCTGTTTCCAGCATTTCCAGACGCGCAGACTGAATAGCCAGTGAGAGAAACACTAACATAAATAGAAAGATATTACCCAATACTTTCATTACTCCTCCCTTTTTCGAGATTCTTTTTTATAGCCCGCTCTAATCAGGCCGGCTGGAGCCATTCTGTATCTTTTGCCTCTCGGCAAATCTGAAAGGTTTTCTCGGTGATCTCTTTCGGCATCAACTGTGGAGGGATTCGCTGTCTATTAGGGTGAGGGATGTCCTTTTCTGGCTTTGCACTTCTTTGATCACTTTAACCAATTTCTCTACGTCCAAGAAAGGCTTATATAAACAGGTGTAGGCTCCCTTCTTTAATAAATCTCCTACAAGGCTCAGTGAAGAATAGTCAATCATCATTACCACTTCTATACCTGGTTTAATCTTTTTGACTGTCTCCAGGATTTCTATACTATCCGCCACTGCCATCCCCATATCCAGAAGCATGACATCAAAATCGCTTTCCTGAACTATCTCAATTGCTTCATCTCTATCTCTAGCCACTAAAGCCCGGTACCTTCTTTTTGCCAACATATTCCTCAAAGCCCCCCGATCTTGTTCCCTATAATCAACTATCAACACTGAGGGGGCTTCGAGGATAGACTCAACAGCGTGGACAAGCTCTTTCACATTGAAGGGTTTATTCACCACAACTTCTACTTCTGAGTCCGGAATCTCCGTCTTTTCTTTTTTCTCGCCCGCAGAATTCACTATTATTACCGCCATGGACGGGCAGAGCCTTTTCATTACTTTAAAATCCCATACGCCACTTACTCCGGGTATTTGCCAAGGCGTAAGCAAGACATCGAAATTTTTCCTCTTTAAAAGCCAAATTGCCTTATCTCCATCTTCTACTATACTCACATTATAGCCTTTCCTCTCAAAAATTTCCCTGAGAGGTTCCATAAGATCGATTCTACCGTCTACGATAAGGATGTTTGTGTTCTTCATTCTCCTCCTCTCAATCAGTATTCCTCCAGAAGAAGACGATTTGCTTCTTTCATCATACTTATTGCCTTCTTATCTTCAGGATTTAGCAATAGAATTTCACTGAATTTTCCAATTGCCTGGATATACTGTTTCTGCTCCAAGTACCCCATACCCTCTTCGTGAATGGTGGCGATTAGAGAAGCAATCCTTGCCTCCTTTTCTTTTTCAATCATAACCTTCTCTTTTTCCCGCTCTACTTCCGGTATTCCAAAATAGAGACCAATGCTAAACTGATGCGTGTCACCCAAAATCTTGTGAGGTGTGTAAGCGTAATCTAACCGCAAATTCTTCCGCTTTAAGCCCAAACCAAATCTTATCTTATCTTTTATGTCGGGATCAAATTTGCCTCCAATTCTCACCGCAAGATAGTCTGTAATCCAGCTTTCAGCACCTAAACCAAGATAGATACTCTCATTGTTCAATTTGTTAAAGTCTAAAGTCAAAGTCAGCGGATTGGTGGGAAACAATTTGTAAGCCAGCCCAAACCGGAAATTCAAAGGCAAACTTGCAGATTCTCTAATGAATTTTATTCTCGTCCCGATATTCTGGATATTGAAGCCCACATCCAAATTGTCCACCCCGGTTTTGTAAAGGGCGCCCAGGTCGAGGGCAAGGGCATTGGCAACCTCATCATCCAGTTTCTCATTTATAAACTTAAAACTCAATCCCCCTGACAGCCCTTTGATTAATTTTCTACTATAAGAAAAGGCCAAAGCGAGATCATACGCACTAACATCACCAGTAAGGATTCCTCCATCGTCACTGCCCTCGATATCTCCACCCCCTAAATAGTAAATACTAAGAGCAAGAACCGAGTCGTTAATTGGATGGCTATAACCAAAAAAATGATACCCAATATCTTCGAACCATCTGTTATACGTAAAGCCGAGTTCTGGTCGCTCTATTTGTACAAGGCCGGCTGGATTCCAGTAAATTGCACTAATATCATCGGCCAGCGCTACATAGGCTTCACCCATGGCAAGGGGACGGGCTCCCACTCCTATTTTAAGGAAGTCTAATCCCGTAGTAGAGGCAACGGATGGACACCGTTGCCCAATCAAAAACATTACCAGAATAAGACTTAAAGTTACGATTTTTTTCATTGACGTTTTTCGGTTTCTCATCTGATAATTACCACTTTTCCCGTCTGGTTCCCCTTAGCACTCTCAATGCGATAGAGATAGAACCCACTGGATACTTTATTCCCTTCACTATCTTTTACGTTCCACTTTGCTTCCCCGGCCTCTTCTTCAAGAGTTGCCATTATCCTACCTTCAATATGAAATATTTTCACCGACGCACCTGAGGGAAGGTTAGTAAATGTGATTTCAGTGTGACCCTCACTCGGTTTAAAGGGATTAGGATAAACTTTGATAGAAGGAGAAACCGGCTCGGGGGTCGGCTCAGGACAAATCCCTTCTGTCTCGTAAGATATTACCAATTTGGGACGGTAGGATTCCCACTCCAATTCACTGGAAAGAAACCAAACTGCCTCATTCTCACAATTATGCTCCTTAAGCAAAAACCCGAAGTTAACGTATTTCCCCTCTAACCACTCCTTTATTGTGCGCGTCACGTCCCAGGAAACCCACCCGTAGGCTCTGCCGATAAAAGATTTTGCATTCTCTAATTCCGAATCGAAGTCGCCCCCTGGCGCCCTCCAATTGCGCTTCTCTATACTCTGGTTCCAGGTTACTTCTTTGTCCTTCCAGAAACCCGTAATTTTATGTACATAAATCACTCTCTTCTCATAGAAATAGTAGTCCTCTGCCAGACAGAGTTGTAATTCCGCCGAGGAAATAATTGCATCAGGAGGAATGGACGTCAGATCGAACCGAATCAGTATGCGTTTAGTATCGCGCTGCCCGAGACCCATATTTTCTTTGCTTCCAAAGTTCTTCATCTCGTCTCCAAGACCCTTGGAAATATGACTATCTCGTGACTTCTCCGGCCCTGGCTGAATGATGTGTTTTTTGGATTGTTTGGCATGTGAATGGGTAAAATTGCAAAATATTACCACAACACAGAATACCAAGAAAGATAGTACCTTTATTCTATTTCTCATAGATTCCCCATTTTCTTGCCGAAAAAAAAACCGATTTCTCTATCCAGCCCTACCGGATAGCAAAATCGGTTAGTAAGAAACTCTTCGGCAGCTCGGCTGGCATCCAAGTCCCGTGGCTTTGTGTCCCCCGATTTTTCCCCGATTGTTCGGGAGTTACCTTTTCGGAGTTTCTAATATGTTTACTAAAACTTCTTGAAATACAAAATCCTAATCTCAAACCTTCTCCCTGTCGCCGTAAAGAGGATAATCGGAAAGACCTTTACCGTTTAGATATTCCTCAATGCCGTCGCAGGTCAAGCAAATATAATATCCGTCCGTTTTCTTTACAAAATCTTTGGAAAATTTCCCCGTGCATCTCTTACAATAGAAAAGTTTTCTTTTTTTGTTCTTTTTCATTTTTTTACCTTAATTCAAACCCCCGCGGGAAGGCGAGGATTAGGGTAAAGGTTAAAGGGAAAATGTAGAATACCTTCTACATACCTTCTACCTACTATAATTTTACTGGAATTCTTCATTTTTACAATGGGCCGACCGTATAATTTTCTGAGATTTTTTGTCAAAAAAAAGACCCATTAAAAAATGGGTCTTTGAGGTAAACTTATGGAATATTACTTATAGGAATAGAACAGAATTTTTTAGTGCCTGCTGATGTAGTCCCTCTTCAGTCCTTCCACCACTGCTTGTGTGCGGTTTTTCGCTCCCAGTTTTCTATAAATATGGTTAAGGTGGTTTTTGACCGTCTTTTCACTCACTGAGAACTTCTTTGCAATCTCTTTATTAGTTTTCCCAAAAGCCACTAACTTGAGGACTTTTACTTCTTTCTTTGTTAGATTGAGGCGTTCTGTCCCACTCAAAAAATCCGGCTTCCTTATACCCTTTAGTAGTTTATGCTCTATGCAGGATGGAATTGAAACCCCTTCTCTAAATACAGAACGGATGGTCTCTATCAATTCACCAGAGGGATAAGTCTTTATTACGTAGCCAGAAGCACCTGCCTGAAATGATTCGGTAATATGTGCTGCGTCCTCGTACATAGATAGCATGATAACGTGAACCTTTCTACATCTCTTTTTAATCTGGCGCGTCATCCTTATCCCATTTGGACCAGGCAAGCTGATATCCATCAAAATCACATCTGGCTTCAATCTATCTGCCAACCGCAGGGCCTCGACACCATCTCTGGCTTCTCCAACTATCTTTATATCTTCCTCAAGTTCCAATATCCTTCGCAAACCTTCCCGGAAAAGTGCATGGTCGTCTGCTACGAGAATTCTAATTGTTTTCTTCGAGTCAACTTTATTCATCTTACTCCTCAATTGGAACCTTTACCTCTATCTTAGTCCCTTGCCCCTTTTCAGTTTTAACAGTAAAGATCCCTCCTAAAAGTTTTGTTTGCTCTTCCATTCCTGTTAGTCCAAAATTCTTGGCATATTTACTCTGAGTTAAGGCTCTGTTTAAATCAAATCCTTTCCCATCATCTTTTACGATAAGGCGAAGATTTCTATTCTTATCAGTTCTTAATCTCAAATCCACATTCTTTGCTTTAGCGTGTTTCCTTATATTATTCATCGCCTCGCGAATAATGCGATAAGTCCCTACCTGTATCTTCATGGGAAGACTCTCCTCCACTTTAAGATTTAAAGTAGCTGCAATCCCCGTCTTTCTGCGAAACTCTTCCAAATACTTTCTCAGGACAGTAACAAAGCCTGTTCTGTGAAATTTCGGGAGCCGCAAATCAAATATGACATGTCGTGTCGCCTTAATACCTTTTGCCAGTATCTTCCTTAGTGCCAATAGTTCCTTCTTTACCTTTTTTGGATTATCGTCCAGAAGTCTCTCACAAAAGTCAATCTTCAAAAGTGAACTAGCTAAAGTCTGGGCTAAACCATCGTGAATCTCTTGAGCCAATCTATTCCTCTCTTCTGTAACTGCAACTCCTCCATACAGGTCTACCAGTTGCTCGGTCCTCTCCTCTACTTCTTTCTCCAGCTCTATAGTATGTTCTTTCAATTTCTCCTCTGCTTTCTTTGTTTTCGTAATATCAGATATAACTGCCACGGCTCCATCAAATTTTCCCTCTTTGTCAAAAAGAGGAACACTACAAACCGAGAAGAATAACTCCTTCCCTTCCTTTGTCTTGGCTGCTACTGTATAATGTGATGTTTTACCCTTAGTTCTCTTCTTGAATTCCTTTTCTATTATCTTTTTATTCGCACCTTCAAAAAAAGAGGTAACTTCCTTACCCAAAAGCTCATCCCTACTGTAACCCGAGGTTTCACATAATTTATCATTCACAGAAATTATCGCCATATTTTCATTGAGAATGCATACACCTTCACCCATATTTTCAAAAAACATTCTATATTTCCCTTCCAATTCTTCTGCCTGGTCAACCTTATACACCATTTTTTACCCCTTTCTTAATCAAGTCTGTAACTATCAGAGCCTTCCTGAAGAAAAAAATTAGTTCCTTTTTTTTGTATATAATTTTACTATAAATTCCCCATTTTTACAATGGGTCTAACGAATAATTTTATAAAATTTTTTGACAAAAAAAAGACCCATTTTTTAATGGGCCTTTTAAGTAACTAAATCGAAAACTGCTTAAAAGAAAAGGAACAAAATACCTTAATCCCTGCTAATGTAATCTCTCTTCAACGCTTCCACCACTGCTTGTGCGCGGTTCTTCACTCCCAGTTTTCTATAGATATGATTAAGGTGGTTTTTGACTGTCTTTTCACTGATGAAGAGCTTCTTTGCAATCTCTTTATTGGTCTTTCCAGAAGCCACTAACTTGAGGACTTTTACCTCTCTCTTTGTTAGATTAGCACGTGGTATCCCGCTCAAAAAATCTGGCTTCCTTATGCCTTTTAGTAGTCTATGCTCTATAAGGGGTGGAATTGAAACTCCCTCTCTAAATACAGAACGGATAGTGTGTACT
>WJOT01000126.1 GCA_009619095.1 Clostridia bacterium | reverse complement strand
TGAGTTCCCGGGAAAGAAGCATAATTGTCATTAGAGGAAAACTTTACTGTACCTTGATACCACAACGCTGCTGTTCCGTTCTGATTCTTTGCTGTCACTGTTACCACATTCTCAGCACCTGCTGTTACTGGTGAATTTATCCCTGTTATCTGTAAACTCTTTGCTGGCAGGACATACCTGAAACTCTTCTGGTCATAACTTGTTTCCTCTATGTTTACATTATCCTCTGCTTTACTTTTTACTATATACCAACTATTATTCTCAAATGTAAATGTTGGATAACTTATCTCATAATCCCAATTCGCTGCTTCTCCTGTATCTAACCATAATTCACTTCCACTACTCGTCCAGGTTGACCCATTCCACCAGTAGTTTGGTGAAAAGTTCTGCTGTATCGCTATATATGTCTTTTTAACTCCACTGCCAGTACCATCACTTGATGTCCCTGACATTGTCATTACACCCTCATTCTCATATGTATCCCCATCCACAGGAACATCTATTACTGAATCTGGCGGACTTGTATCAAAATGGAAGGTTATTGTGCTTATCTCAGGTTCAAGATTCTGTGCTTTATCCATTGCCCGACAGTTCACAATATAATCTGCTCCGTCTGTCCAATCAGGAACTGTGGTATATGTCCAGGAGGAAACATACAAAGTAGCCTTATCACTTGCCCACACATTGGTTGTTGTCCATGACGAACCTGTCCAGTAATATGTGCCTGAGGATATCCTTATTTCCACAAACTCTACTCCTGTAAATGAATCATAATGCTCCCCTTCTATCTGGGAAACCTCGCCTGTTGTATAATATTCTCCATCCCCGGGGTAGGTGATTGTAGACGTTGCCGGAGTTATATCGTAATAAAAAGTGCACTTTGGCTCCAAAGGCTCTGTATCCGGCTCTTTGTTCTGGGCTCCATCCCAGGCACAAACAAATATCTGATATTTAACTTCCCCGCCGGTAGTATAAGCACCTTCTTCTACGGACCTTGTCCAATCTTCTGGACTTCCTCCATCCCTTGTGCGCCACTGAATGCCAGACAACCAACCCATAACACCTGCCCAATATTTTCCATTATATGTGCCTCCACAGGATTTAAGAGCAACCTTAACATTGGCAACGTCGGTATTAACTACTGGATTATCTTCAGCTCCTCCACTTATTGTTAAAGGCTTTGTATTGAGACATGCGCCATTGGCTGGGTCTGTAACATATGATTCTGGGTCATCAGCATCGTATTGGAAATTTCCTGTAGATAAGATGGTATCAAAATTAGCTTCCTCAGTAGCTCCTTTCCAGGAATTGTCTATAGCTCGAGAGATAACGTGATATGTGCCGCCTGAATCCCATGCCACAGTAGAAATATGTAAATACCAGGATGTAGCTCCATTTGCCAAAAGCCAGGTGACATTCTCACCCCAGGTTTGGTCTTCCTGATAGTAGACATTCGGGTCTCCATGGTCACGCTTTATATAAAAGCGGACTTCCTTAACACCACTGTGCGCATCGAAAGCAGTTCCTTCTATATCATTGTTACACATAAATTCATAATTATAATAGTTTAATACAACTTCTGAATCAGGAATTTCCACTTTAGAAGTGGGGGTATCTACATCTCCAGTAAAATTGATTATCGTACTTAGTTTTTGATTACCTCCTTCATCAAAGGCTTTGCATTGCGAAGTATAGGCGTTATTTGATGTGAGTTTATCCTTGGCCGGAACGGAGGTATATTCCCACTCATCAGTAGCTGGGTAATAGGCAGCTGTAAGCCAGTGCTCCTCCCCTATATTTCCCCAATCAGTTACATTCCAGTATCGGTCAGCAGTTGTATCGTGAATCTGGACTTCAACATCCTTAATGTCAGCCAGGGGGTCGCTTGCAGTTCCTTTAAGTGAAATCAACTCATTATAATATCTTCCTTCTACAGGAAGAATAACTGCACAGGAAGGCGTGGCTGTGTCAAATGTAAATGTATAAGAATCAACTGGTGACTGCTCATTTCCTGCCTGGTCAAACGCCTTCGCTTCAACCTTATACTGATGATTGTGGACAAATGCAGTTGAGACATCAATATCATAATACCAGTTCTGCCAGGAATTGGTTGATAAAGTAACCAGCCATTCAGAAGAACCTAACCACTCATTTCCATGCCAGTACTTATAAGTTGTAGAAGATATATCTATAATTCTTATGTTAACGGCATCAGTCGTTAAAAGACCGGATGTTTCTGCACCGGAAACAGGTGGAGGGTCTTCTGCAGTTCCTGTAATTATTGCCAAACTATTGTAATAACTCTTATTTGGAGAAGTAATTTCTGAGATAGGTAAGGTTTCATCATACACAATGTTGGTATTTTCCCAGGAATCAGTTTGATTATCTGCTAAATCTGTTCCCAGAATAGTTAATTTATACCTGTTTCCGTCTTTCAGACCCGAGACACTTAATGTTTGCTCACTTAGATTCTGACATTCACTGCTGTTAAGAGTATAGGTATGACTACTATTTTGAACTTCTCCATTATAAGACGTTTGGGCAGTAAATTTAATAATCCCTGTTCCGGCTTTAATCTCTTCACTTAAGGTAAATGTAACATTTGAATCTTTTCTCTTGGCACTACTTGCCGGAGTAACTGTTCCAAATGTTGGTTTTATCGTATCATAAATAAAGGTAACTGAGGAGATATTTACCTCAACATTGGATGCTTTATCTGTTGCCTTACACCTGATTACATAGGTAGCATCATCTGTTCCATCTGTTGCTAACGTAGGCATATTGTAAGTCCATGTGTAACTTCCATTACACACATCAAATATCTCTTCTTCACTATCAAAAGCAGAACCACTCCAGTAATAGTCCGTTGTTCCTTTCTTTAATATACTGACATTAACTCCATTATTATTCTCTATTCCTGCAGATGTCTTTGTGCCTGTAAATGTGTCTGTAGCGGTCCCTGTAATTTGGGTCGGAAGAGTAGTAGCATTATAATACTCTCCTTCTTCAGGCTCTGTAACTGTTGATTCAGGTGCTTTCTGGTCAAAGATAAGCGTAATTGAGTTAAGATTAGTTTCAGTATTGGTGGCTTTATCTTCTGCTTTTGATGTCAATATATACTTTCTCTGTGATGTCCAATCATTCATAGTATATGTCCAGGAAGATGAATATAGAGTAGTTACTTCAAGCCAAGTTTCCGCTCCCCATCCCTGTCCGGGACCTTTGTAATAATTGCTATCATCGTCATTTCTTATTCTTAAATAGACCTCATCCAGAGCAGGGTATGTTCCAGGGTCATTTGCATCTCCTATAATTATCGGCACTGAACTTGATATCTCATTATCATACGGAGTTGTAACTTGAGAAGTTGGTGAAGATACATCAATATAAAAATTATTAGATGCCCAGGGAGATGCTTCTGTATTCGGCACCTTATCCTTTGCTTTACAAACAACTGTATACATGGTTTCTTCAGACCAGCATATAGTTGAAAAACTAATTACATATTTCCAATCTTCACTAGATTCGTTAAAACCTTCATCAACTGCTTCTGCATCAAGCCAGAGCTCTCCACTTGACCAGTAGGTTGTGTGCCAGTACAGAGAACCTTTTTTAATATAGAGTTGAACTTCATCTACTTTACCAGGAGAGGTATCTGATGATGTTCCTTCAATTTGAGATATAGTTTGATAATAATTACTATGTTCAGGAAGAGTTATGACTGATGGTTCTGGTTTTGTCTGGTCAATGTAGAAGTAGTTTCCTGTTCCTTCTTCTTCCCATCCAGCCGGACCATGGCCAATACACTTAATATTATACTCGACTAAATTTGTCCAACATTGTGTAGAGATTTCTAAAGTCCATGGATTTGAAGGACTACCATCCCAATTTGCCTGGTTCCATACTTCTGAAGTTTTCCACTCCTTGTTAGTATTGTCCCAGCAACCTGAAAACGCAGGACCTGAGGAAATCTTAACCCAGACATCATTTGTATTTGTATGTTGGTCAGCAGAACCCTGTGCAGTATTTACCTGATAATAATATAGTCCATCTGCAGGTATATCAACATCTGTGGTTGGTTTCGGTGATCGGAAATAAAAATAATTATCATCTGCAGCACCTGTATTATTTGCTTTATCAACTGCTTTTGCCCACACTCTATACTTCACTCCTGTTTCTGTAGATGACCAGGAGACAGTGGATGTATTCAATGACCAACTTGCTCCTGAAGGAGCACCTGCATTGATCCAATCTATATCTGTTTCCCAGGACCAGCTATCCCAGTGCCAGTATTTCCCCTCATCAGCATGGCCAGACTGTGTATTTCTTATACAAACCAATATGTGGTCAACCTCACCAGGAGCTGTATCTGAAGCAGTTCCTTCAATTGTGTTCATCTCTTCATAATAATATGGATCAGTACCGTTGTCATCGTCCTTTGGCTTTGTAAGACTACAGGTAGGACCAATATCGTCATAGATAAATGTAGCTGTTGTAATGGTTGTTTCCCAGTTCTGTGCAGAGTCACGAACTTTTGAGTTTACAATATATTCATCTCCATCATTCCACGCATTTGTTAGGGAAGTGTATGTCCAGGTAGAAGCCCATACAAAACCATATTGCCAGGCATCATCGGGACTCAGACTCTCCCAGGAATCGCCATCCCAGTATTCGCCCTGTTCTGTTCCCGAAGAACAATAAATTCTAACATTAACAGCATTTACTCCTGCATTATAGTTTGGAGAAGAGGGATAATCTACAAATGTTCCCACAATAGCAGTTAAGTCAGTTCCATGAAAGTCATTACAAGGACGAGTGAGGAATGATTCAGGATTATTTGTATCGAAAATAAATGTGCTCAGTATAGGAGGTGATTCCTCGTTTCCTGCCTGGTCAATATGATAAGCATAAACCTTGTATTGGCACCCAGTAGCCCAGGTGGGAGTTGATGAAAGAACCCAATCTCCAGATACAGCATCCTGGTTTTTCCAGTATGGAGTTCCTTGCCAGCCTGGACCAGGATACTGCCAATACTGAGTAGTACTGCCATCCAGTTGTTTTACCATTATATAGATGGTGTCTAAATCGGAATTCTTAATATCTGGCTTATCAACGGCTGTTCCAGAAACATTACAAGAGGTATTGCGATTTACTCCATTAGCAGGAGAAAGAATTACTGTTTCCGGGTCACTTTTATCATAGAGAAAGGTAATGGTAGAATACTCTGCTTCATAATTATTTCTATTATCTATTGCTCGGGAAACAATTTTATGGTCAACCCCAGTAATAAAATCACTATCAGAAATTCCGGTGTATGTCCAGGAAGATGAATAGATTTCACTTGCCCCAAGCCACTTTTCATCAGAAGACCACTGGTCACCCTGCCAGTAATCTCCACCAACTTGGTAAATTTTAATCTCAACTTGTGAAACACTTTCATCATCCCACAATGTTCCCCAGATTGTGGGAGGAGAGACATTATTATATTCACCATTATCCTGGGGGAAGGAGATATCCGATTCCGGCCTAAGAGTGACGAATATGTTATCTTTCTGCCCTGTAACCGGTGTGGTTTGATCATCTTCTACTCTAACATAGAAAGTTCCCCCTGTGGAGAAGGTAACTCCATACCCATCAGAATCCTTAAACTCCTTATATCCCTCATTAGTGGAGAGAAAATAATAGGTTGGCGGCTCGAAGGTAGCTCCTGTATCATCAGAATAGAAAGTAATTGTCCACGTGCTACCACCTGAAGAATAGTTGGTGTCTCTATTACCGTATGCGTCCTTTGCTTCCACAGTTATTATTGTGGACCTCACTCCCACAGTCTGATTGGTGGCAAGACTAACCTCAAACTGGCTGGCCGAGTCTGGAGTAACAGCTCTTCCAGACTGGGTTCCTGTGTCTATCGTCGTATCATACTTATCCCAGGCCTTAATATTCCAGTTACTACCCACTGTCTTCAAGATAACTTCAAATGGGCGGCTGCCATTATCGGATAGTTGGAAGACATAGTCTCCTGGCGGGGTGGCTTGAGGGTCACTTACAGAGAAGGTAACCGTCCCGGTATAGAGCGTATATTTATTGTCATATTCATCCTGGGCCTCCACCCAGACATAATTGCCTGTGCTTCCCGCTTGAACTGAAGAAGGATAGTTAAACACCTTCAAGTGGTCAGTAGTAGCTGCTACCACTTCAATATTGTCTTGCTGCCCCTGGTAGGAAGCATCTTCAGCTCTCACCCAGATTCCAGTTCCTGCCTTTTCAATCGCCACATAGTTCCCTTTATAGCAGTAACCATTGGTCATAGATGCTGGTGCCGGAGGAGTCCAACCATCAGGAGCAACTGAACAATCAAAAGTGAGTGTGGTATCATATAAGTCGTTAGTATTTCCATATTGGTCCTTGGCATAGATGGTAATATCTTCGGCCACTCCCGCAGTACAGAGAGTGGACATCTCTACTTTAAACTGGGTAACTGCTCCCGCATCAACCTGAATGTTCTGGTGGGAGCCTTCCCGTGTGTGAATGTCAGTCTGGTAGACTTCTACCGAACGAGTTCCTTTTGTCTTCAATCTCACGGTATCAGTAGAAGTTGTCCCTTCAAAAATATGCTCACCCTGTTCACTCACCTGGAATGTGTAATTTATGGGAAGGCCATTCCCTGAACTGGTCAGCGGGTCATCATCGTCAAATGCAATCGTCTGGTCATAGTCTTCAACAGTATTTCCACAGGAGTCGGTTACTCTCACATAGACACTTCTTCCCTCTCCAGCTGTAATCACCGGGGTAGTATCCACCTTGACCTCATAGGTGTAAGGAGGTCCTACATTGACAATTATGGATGTCTTCTCACCGGTAATTGATGATACCAAAGTATCGGTAATTGTGATTTTCCATCCTGTCTGAGTCGCTGTCTTTAACACCACATAAGTTGATGTTTCTACTCCCCAGGTGTGCTCACCGTTATCAGCCCCTCCTCCAGTGGTGAATGTGTAATTGGCAGGAAGAGTAGCTTTAGAATCATCGGAATAGAAATAGACTGTGCCCGTATAATCACTTACTCTATTTCCGTATTCATCTACTACCAGGGCAGTACAGTCAACGAGCTCTCCAGCGGTAACAGAGTCGGGATAGGTTATTTGAATGCTTCCCGGAGGAACTGCCTTGTTAGCTATGGTAACATAGGTATCGGTAGATTTTGATGGATTGTCGAAGTCCCTCACACTCACTCTTGTCTGGGCAGTGGGATAAGGAGCATAAGTTAACCTCACTGTATCTGTATCACCAGTAGCTTCAAATGTGTGGATTCCATTATCTTTCCAACTTTCTATTCCCACGGTAAATGTATAGGTTGAGGGAAGAATGGTTGTCCCGGGATAATTTGCATCATCGGTAGTGAATTCAATTCTTCCCTGGTATCCAGAAGCAGTATTGCCAAACTGGTTCACTGCTTCGACTCGCACCTGCTTATTCTCCCCGGCAACAGTAGGTGCACTATCGGGCCAGGTAATCTCAAAAGTTACACAGGGAAGGACGACCTTAAAGGTATTCCAGCCCGACTCTGCCTCTGAACCACCTAAATCCATTGCCCTGGCTTTGGCTTTATAATTCTGTCCATCCTGCCAGCCTACTGCGGATGTATCAACTTCCCAGACCCAATTATTATCATCTCCACCCGTCTTGGTGGCTGTCTTCCAGCAGGCTGTAGCATAATAGGTTGTCCAGTCATTGACATCCCAGTTCCAGTAGTAACGATTGGGTTCGAAATTCTCCTGAATTGTAATTGAGGAAACCTTCACTCCCATTCCCGCATCATTAGAAGTGCCAGTAATAAGATTCAAAGCCTCTACAGTTGACTCATGGGGAGGATTGGTAATTTCAGAAGTAGGAGGAGCTTTATCGCAGTGAACGGTTATCGTATCCAAATAAACATCGAAATTATCAGCATTATCTTCCGCCCGGGAGTTGATGGTATAGTCGAGGCCGTCATTCCAGGTAGGAACATTGGTAAAGGTCCAGGGCCCTGTGTCGGTAGCCACATTCCAGGTGTTTGAACTAACTGTCCAGGTGGAGCCAGAATAGTCCCAATATCTGTTATCTGAACTCCTTTTTATCCTCACCCAGACCTGTTTGACCCCGGAGTTCCAGGTGGTGGCTGTTTCCGTGGGATAGTCTTCTGCTGTGCCAGAAATTGAGGTGAGGTCCCCAATGTAACTATCATCCACTGGCGAAGTTATTCCAGATACAGGAGCAGAATCATCGTAAACAACAGTTGCCTCGAGGTGAGATGGTTCATTCCATCCCGCCTTATCATAACAATAAACGCTAATTTCGTACTTCTCTCCACTCGACCAGACTATGTCATTAACATCATATTTCCACTGGTCTCCTACCACCACCCAATCGGTATTGTTCCAAGAAGAACCAACCCATCCTGTGCCCGATTCCCATTCTTGCTCATCACTTAGACGCTTAATTTTAAGTTGGGGATAGTTGTCAACATCAGAACCATAAAGAGGAAATCCTCCTTGAGAGGTATGACAGGTTCCTTGAATTTGTATGGAAAGGTCAGCTGAATGGAAACTGTCACCATCAACAGGGAAGGTAACCTGTGACTCAGGAGTGGAGAAATCTACCTGGAATTGGAGACAACCAGCTTCGGCATTGATTGCATCATCCCAGGTGGAATAGCCTACCGGAGGATCCTGCTCATTTCCACCCTGGTCATAGGCTCTTGACCAGAGATAATAAGTGTGTCCGTCTTTCCAGGTCACTGAAGAAGAAGCGTATTCCCAATTATGGGTTCCCAATCCTGTTGTGGAAGAAACAGCAGTGTTCCACACAATGGGAGTTGTCTGATATTCGTTTATCGATTGGTTCCAGAATTTGTTAATCGTGTCCGATTTGAGACAAATAGTGGTGGTGGAGTAGTAGACCGAGTCATAACCTGTCCCTTCTATTGTCGGCTCATATTCCAAAATATCTCCCTCATCAGGAGAGGTTATCGAAGAATCGGGGTTGGTTGAATCGTACTTGAACTCTCTCTGGATTTGAGGAAAGTCTTCAGGAGCAGTCTGGTCCTGTGCGTGAATATTTCCCGCTTTATCTTCGGCATAGATGAAGACACGATAAGTCCTCCCATCCTGCCAGCCAATTCCTGAGGTATCTAAGGACCAGTCCTCTTCATATTTTGAAATAGAATTATATAGAGCAGAAGTTGTGGAAACCCATACTCCATCTTTATACCAATAGGCACCAGAAGCTAAATCTTGAATCTTCACATATACTGTTTTTTCATTTAAAACCTGAGCGGGAGGAATATTATCGTAACAATTTCCGGAAACGGCATCCATTGAGGAATAGTACTCTTGACCGGCTGCAGGAACATTTAAAGTGACTGTTGGTCTCTCTGTATCATAGTAAAACTTTGGTTCAGCCTGCTCATCATATTTTGACCCGCCCAATCTATCCTGAGCCCAGACTTTTACTCTATATTTTTTCCCGTTTTCCCAGGAAGGCATCAGTGGGTCAGTAGCACCATGCATTGTCCACACTTTGGGACTGCCCGGAGGAGACCAAGGAGAATTGGGAACATTGGGCCATTGTTTAGGGTCATTCTGCCAGGCAGTACTTCTTGATGTCCAGGAATAGGAAGAACCACACCAGTCCCAGAAAACGTCATTGGAATAGTCATCATCCATACCAATATCTATAGAAATTCTTATGGTTATGGTTGATACCCCAACTCCATAATCGGTCCCCTGACCTGACAGAGAAGTAAGGTTTACTGAACCTGGGTTATAGATATTGTCCGTATAGAAGGTGCCTCCTGAAGGAGAATTTATCACATTGGAGTTAAATTCCTTATCCACGGTAAATGTTTCGGGGTCAGAATCAAACCCTTTTCCTCCATCATCAGAATATCCTCTTGAATATAAAGAGTAATTTATCCCATCTAACTGAACATTCCAGGCAGTATAAGACCAGGGACTGGAGCCGACAGCAGCAACGTATTTATCATCTTCATCAACTCCAGAAGGATCCTGAAAACCCGAGCCATTCCAGAACCAGGCCGGGTCGGGATTTCTTAGTATCTTTATCCTTGTCGTTTCCAGTTCTGCTGGAGAAGGAGGTGCATTCAAAGAAGATGTTCCGGTGAATGAGCTTACTCCTTTGGAATATTTACTCCCCCCAACATCAATTAAAGGAGGCCAGATATTATCAATTTGTGACTGGGGCGCAGTAACAGTGAATGAAGAGGTAAGAACATTGGAGGATTGTGCATCAGGATTGGTAACTTGCACATCTCTGTAGCCTGCAGTAGCATCCCAGTTAACAGTTATTGTTGCGCTTACCTTGCTCTGTGATACCCAGTCAACCTGATTTACTGTAATTTTAGTGTCATTAAATGAGACACCAATATCACCATAGGAAGGACTAAGAAACCCGTTTCCATAAATTATAATCTGGCCGCTAAATTTCTGTCCCGCAGATGCAGGAGATGTCCTTCCTTGAGGGTCTTCCAGATAGGTAATTGTGGGAGCTGAAAATGTTGAGGTGATGATCCTATCAAACATACAATCTGTTCCAGATTGATAAACTAAAGGCAATGGTTTATATCCACCGCTACCCTGATAAACCAAGTTTGGCCTTGTCCCTGATCTGGGTGCCCATCTATCTGAGGCAAGTTCACTCCAGTCAGAATGGTAGCCATTCGACTCATTCCATACCCCTTTAAATACCCTTACCAAATTACTTGAATCAGTGGCAACTACATACAAATCATCAGTATAGCTGGAACCATTCAAGGATATGGATACATTCTTCCAGGGATAAGCAAGCGCTTCAATCTCAACAGAATTAACCCCTCCTCCTGTCCTTTCATTATAATAGAGTTTTCCTGAAGAATCTGGCATTGCTATAAATATCCTTCCATCAAGTTCTGGCGCAGAAACAACGGAGAGATAACCATCTTTGTTATCTGGATTGGAAGTTAGTCCGTCCTCAGTTCCATCGGTGAGGGCGGTGTCTACTGGAACACCCTTGTCTGCTGCATTTATATCATAAGTTAAATATGCTCCTCCTGAATTATCAATTGGAACAACACCGGCATCATCTCCTCCTATAGCCCCATCATCTGCCGCACCAAGTTCAATCGGAGACTGCCAGGAGCTAAAATTTCCACTTCCCCGGTTAACTCCGGGACGGTTCTTATTTGTCTTTCCTACTTCAAGATAGGGCAAGGTAATAAAGACATAGCCATCAGAGGCAACACACATAGAAGGATAGGCTGGGTTTTGCATGATGTCCTTCCCAGCGTTTTTTGTCAAATTTGATGTCTGCTGAGTGGAAATTCCCCAAATAATCTTTCCATCCGATTGCAGGGTTCCCCATCTTCCGTAAAGATAGGATGGGTCTTCTTTGGCAGCAGGGTAAGTTGCCGGTGAACAGATTACATAGACCTTTGAAGATGAGGCAACATACCAGACAGAACCATAAGAGCCTTCATTTTCTGTATCATCCATAACTTCTTGAGGAGTGGAATTCCAGTTTGCGCCATCCCAGGACTTCCAGGTAACGCCATCAGAGGAATATATCCAGGAGAATGTCCCGCCATTATTAAAGAATACCCAGTATCCCCAATCATTCTGAACAATGTTCCTCTGGTTTGAATATCCACTCTCCCCACTTCCCAGTGGTTTTGCCGCCTGCACCGAATTGCAATTAAAAATTAAGAATGCAAAAGTAAAAATCGAAAATAAAATTGTAGCGGTGCAATTTATCGCGCGGAATAGACGCAAAAATCCCCCCCTCCACGAATCTGTGGTAATTCGGGTTTTAATTCGTGGTAATTCGTGTTTATTTAACTTTGCGGGGCTCTCGTCCATTATCCCTTCTTCTGTAACTTTACCAATGTTTCCCTGATAATATCCTCATAATCGGGGTTATAAAATATTGCTTGGGAAAACATATCTGCTGCCTGGTGATAATCTTTCAACTTAAATAATGCTCTGCCAAAATGATAATAAACTTCTGCCGATTTTGGATTTACATTGGCTGCATCTTTCAATACAAACATTGCTGCTGGCGGAACATTCATATAATCTAAATAAATTATTGCCTGGTTTATATAAGGCGCTAAAAATGTAGAATCAAGGTTTATTGCTTTCTCAAATTTCTTTAGTGCCACATCATAATTCTTTTGAGCCATATAAATTAAACCTTCAAGATTATAAGCTGGAGCATATTTTGAATTTATCTTTAATGCTTTGTTTATAAGTTCTAATGCTTTTTTATAATCTTTTTGCTGGAGATAAACTTCACCCAAATTAACATAAGCATCAACATATTTTTTATCCCGGGTTATTGCTTTATTTAATACATTAATTGCTTGTTCATATTTTTTACTTTTCAGATAAATAAATCCGAGCAAATTATAATACTCGGCTGAATCTCTTGCAGGATATTCAGCAGTCAACGTCTTTTCGGCTGGAATATATAGTCTTTTGTCTAAATATGTTCTAACCAAACTTGTATATCTGGTAAAATTCGTTAAATAAGAAGATGCCGGTTCCATGTTTTCTAAAAGCATCTGATAAGTTCTGCCACTAACTTTGGGATTGTAAAGATTGCGTGCAGCAGAAAATTCAATCAAAGGAAGATTATCAGTATTTAATTTTGTTTTATTGAAATTCGGTATCATACTGAATTTTGCAAGTAAATCTATTGGTTCATTTAAATAAATTTTTTCCAAATCTGGCTTCGCTATTATGAATTTCTCCCTCAATTTTTGATAATTAATAGACAATTTTCCAGGGATTCCCAGAATGAGTGTATCGCCACCAGAGGCATTCCAGATAGAAAGGTCAGGAAAGGCAGAAGATAATGTATTTATAATAACCTTATAATCTTGAGGTCGCATATTGTAAATCTGCACCCAGCGGCAATATATTCCATCTGGCTTAAGTCTTGATTTAATCAGTTCAAAATGTTCTTTAGTAAACAAAGGTGCACAGCCAGTTATCCAGGGATTGGAAGGCTCAGAGATGATAATATCGTATTTCTTTTTTGTGGTCAGAAGATAATTTCTGGCATCGTTAATGATAATTTTCACTCTTTTGTCCTCAAAGGGTTTATTGTTCCACTCATCAAAATAATGAGATGCTTCAATCATTACTGGCTCTATCTCTACACAATCGATCTCCTTGACATCTTTCCATCTGGTGACTGCTCCTAAAGTCACGCCACTTGCCAGACCTACTACCAAAACATCTTCAGGATTTGGATGAAGCAAAAGGGGTAGATGAGCCGAAAGTAGCTGGGTTATCATATCGCCCTGGAAATTATTTGAAGCATCGGTCTTACCATCTATTGATAATCCAATTACTCCACTTTGATGTTTCTGGACAGCAACCGTAAAATGTGTTCCTTCTTTATAGAAAAGCATTTCCTTGCCTTCCATCCTTCTTTTCCAGATTTCTCCTTCTTTTTGAGGGTTAAGAGAACTTTCTCTTAAATAATCCGGAGCATACTGATAAATACCCGAGGCAATTATTTTCTTATTCCACTGAGGAAGAGACAAAACATATGGAATAGTGAAGAAAATCACAAAGCAGGTTATCAGTCCTCTTACCCATTTTTTATCTTTTAAACCAAAATTAAAAAGTAAAATAGCTAGTCCAATATTTATCATCGCCACAATAGTTATTGTCTTCTGTAACCCAATCAAATGGATAAAAACAAAGCCAGCGAGAATTGAGCCCAAAATTGCGCCGATTGTGTTTGCCGCATAGACATTTCCCACACTAGTACCTACTGCCTTCTGTCTACTGCCTGAATAAATCTTACAGGCAAGGGGGATTGTGACTCCAAAAAGTGTGGTGGGAATAAGCATCACCCCAAAAGCAAGAAGAAACTGGAAAAACTGAAATCCGACAAAATTCTGGCCAACTGCCTTAAATATTTTTAAGAAAGTAAAGGGCAAAATTCCGAAAACTGGAATTAATAGTAGCACACTAACCCCAATTCCTCCTTCAATGAAACCAAAATTAACGATTGAGCGAGTATGGTAGTCGCAGGCTTCAGCCTGCGTTTCTTTCGCACCCTGAAGGGTGCGACTACCAGAAAATTTGGCATATATCATGCTCCCTAAAGCAATGCCGGCAAGAAATGCGCAGAGCATAGTAGCAAAGGCATAAACCGATGAACCAAGAACCATCGATAGAACCCTGGTCCAGACAACTTCATAAGTAAGAGCAGTAAAACCAGAAAGGCCTATAGCAATTAAAACAAGTAGCGAGTAGCGAGTAGTGAGTAGCGAGGGAGGGGATATCTTTGAAGTAACGACACTTGTCTCGCGTTGACGCAGCGCAAGCGGCGCTACTCCTTTTGCTAAAAGAAAAACAACGCCGGCAATTGCAAGATTTATCGCTGCTGCTAAATATAATGTTCCTTTTACACCTAAAAGCATAATAAGGATATAGCCGGTAACAAATGCGCCCAGAACTGCTCCCCACGTATTGACAGAATACAAAATACCAACATTTGAACCTATATCTTTAGTTTGACCAACAAAATACTTACTTAACACCGGCAGCGTTCCTCCCATCAATGCAGTAGGAATTAGAATTACGATGAAACTCATGCCAAAAAGAAGCAGAATTGAGCCTGGGGAAATCCCGGAAGTTCCAATAAGACTATAGATTTTTCGAATCAGATAAAAAAGAAGCGGAGTGAGAGCGCAGTAGACCCCAATCCCTGCCTGTAGTTTTCCATAAAACACCAAATGATTTTGTCTCTTATCCGACAGTTTACCGAACCACCAACTGCCCAGAGCAAGACCAGCCATAAATGCAGCAAGGACCGTGGAAACCGCGTAAGTTGTATTTCCAAAAATAAGCCCCAGCATCCTTACCCAAAGGACCTCATAAACAAGCCCACAAGTTCCAGAAAGAAAAAATAAAATCAGCAATATCTTCCTATATTTACCCATCACTCTACCCCAAAATATTCAAGAACTAACCGGGCAGCAGCAACTACTCTTTCATCCTCATCGTATTTTAAATCTCTTAAAATATCTAAAATCCTCTCTGACTCTTCTACAATATCCCTGAGAGCAAGAATTGCTTTCACCCTGAGTGGCGATTCTACATCTTCTATTTCTTTCAAAACCGCATCGAGTCCTTCCTTGTTTCCCAGTTTTCCTAAAGATGAGGCCACTTCACATCTAAGC
Source organism: Clostridia bacterium (assembly GCA_009619095.1). Taxonomy (GTDB): domain Bacteria; phylum UBA6262; class WVXT01; order WVXT01; family WVXT01; genus WVXT01. Next base: position 8,705 of record WJOT01000126.1, on the reverse strand, counting down.
CGAGGATTTGAATCCTCAATTAAGGGAAGCAACATGGGTATAGCTTCTGACTCTCCAATCTCTCCTAAGGCCCTTATCGCCTCGATCTTTACTACCAGGCGCTCATCATTCAAAGCCTCAATCAATGCTCCTATTGAACTCTTATCTTTAATCCTCCCCAGGGAGAGGGCAGCAAATGCTCTTACATTATCATCCTCGTCGTTTTTAAGGCTATAAATTAGTTCCGAAACAGCTTCCTTGTCCTTGCTGAGACCTAAATTTCTTACCGCTTCTCTCCTCTGCCACTTGTTGCCCTGTGGACCTTTGGCCCATGCCGGGCAGGCAATCACCAGGAAGCAAAAAATCAAAAGCAAGAGGAGAAAGATAATCCCAGATGGCGTGGCCAGATGAATTGACTGAATACTTCCTTCCAATCTTTTGCGCGTTCGGTTGTAAGGTGGGAAAATATTGTGGTGAGCTCGAGGGCCGGATAAGTAACCCTCGAGGTCTTGTGGCAAGTATCTTCTATGAACCGGCGCAACCTGAAGGTTGCGGCTACCATTCAATTGTGGTTTGGGATTTCCTTCTTTCAAAAATTTCCCCCTAATGGAGCGTCCAGAATTTGGGTCCGTCCTTCGTATACTCAACTCGATAGTGCGTTTTATCCTTCTTCATTTGGCTCTTTCCAGAGGATGGCGACCGTGGAAGGTCGTTTTTACGCGCATTATCGGGCGACCGTGGAAGGTCGCCCCTACGCGTCTCTTCTGGTTCTGGAGTCTTTCTCAAATCTCTCCCGATGATAGAAATGATAAAATCTTTCCCTTTAATTTTTTTCTTCATAATTTTCTCCTCAATCCCCCCTCACCCCTCCCTCTCCCCTAAGGGAGAGGGTGAAAGAGGAATGAAATAAAAAAAGCCGAATCAACAGTATCTCCCTAAAGGTCCCCTACCAAAGGGTGATGCGTCAATTCGGCATCATTTACGCGAGTTAGGTTAACTAACTGAACAGAACTATACCTCACTCAGATAGTTTACCTATACTCCAGAACTACTCTTCGGTAACCCGGCTACCCCGATCTTGATCGGGGCCCGTGGCTTTGCGTCCCACCCTTTCGGTATGGTTTGCCTTTATCGGAGTAACCTATTCAATTTTCAAAGATTTTTGTGAATGTTTCCGAACGCGCTTTTTATTTTTTCTTTGGTCTTATATTAATAAAAAAGCCGAATTATCAAAATTTTCGAACCCCGCCCTCGGCATTTCACCGTAAGTGTGGGTTGATAATTCGGCTCGACTCTTCGGTGGCCCGGCTACCTCATTATAGGGGTCCGTGGCTTTGCGTCCCACCCTTTCGGTATGGTTTGCTATTATCGGAGTTCGTATTCTACTTTCGCTATTATATTATCACAAGTTTTCTTAATTGTCAAGTGCAAAATTGTAAATTTTACCGCCCTATAAAACCACTATTCTTTAACCGCTATTTTAATAGACCTGCTGTAACCAACATTGGACCAGAAATCCTCAGCTCCTACTCTCAAATAGTGAATGCCCTCTTCCAATTTCCCGGGGTCGAGGGTAATGGAATAGGGAGCTCCAAAGGCAATCCTTCCCGTTCTTACCCATTTCTTAGCTTGCTTTGTGCTTTTGTCCCCAGATATTTCCAGCCACGCTCTCACAATATCTCCACCTGATACTGAAGCAGTGACCACCCTCTTTTCTTTAATCTCTTCCCCATCCGCAATATTAAGAATTTCCACGGAAACCTTCTTCTCATTGGGTGGCACAAGTTTAATAGCCAGGGCAGGTTCGAAAATAGTCACCGAACGGCTTAAAGAGGAGGGAGGTTTACCCTTCGATTCTTGGTCAAGCCAGGTATTAGCCTTCTTGCCTCCCCAGGCACTAGCCAGTATGGGAGATACTTGAGCTGAATTGAGGTTCTCATCTGGCGACCAGATAGCCACATAGTTTTCTTTATCGAAACTTACCAGGCCGAGAGGAATCTCAACCCAGAACCACCTTGCCTCCCCTACTTCCTCCAGAGCCTCTTCAGGGTCGCCCTCCAGTGGAATATCTTTCTCGGAAACTAAGAAAAAAGAGTGTTTTTTATCCCATTGAGGAGAAGAATCAATTCCAATATATATCTTGCCCGAATGCGGCGAGGATAGTTTCTTTTCCAATTCTTTTATCTTTTTACTTATCTCCTTGAAACTCTCGTATTTCAATTGCTTTGCCGATGCTTCTCTTTTTTCCTCGGGCAAATTCTTTAACCGCTCCAAGTGGTTCCTCACCCGCTCAAGCTGCCTCCTGATAACGTTCTTAGCTCTCCCCAGCTTGGCTCCTAAAAAAGCCTTCGCATAACTACCTTCAGGTGCCTTAGGCAACCTGGTAATCCAGGCATGGTTATATCCAACATACCAGTTGCCATCCCAGCCGCTGGTAGCAAAGAGTGCAAAATCGTTCAGATTCTCAACCTCGGCAATTATCACCGGGTAGTGATTTTCAGAAGCATGCAGAGCTTTCGCATTAAAACCCTGCACCAATAAGAAGCTAAAAAGCAAGATTATTAACCTGAAGGATTGTTTAGCGCTGGTCACTTTCGGGTTTCTCCTCTTTTTCGGTTTTTATTTCGATTCTGAGCTGATTTGCTACCATCTCAGCAACTCTTCGCACACTTTTATTCTTATCTTTTAGAGCCTTCTTAATCCCATTAACCACAGGTTCAGTCGTCTCTCCAATATAACCCAACGCTCTTAATGCTTCTGTCCTGATTCGTATATCTTCGTTTTCCAGCTCTTTCAGAGCAATATCAAGCCCTGAGTTATCGCCTAATTTTCCTAAAGCACTGGCAGTAGCACAGCGAGTCCTGGCGTCTTCATCCTCTAACAGTTTTTTCAAAGGCTCAATTGCACTTGCTACTCTCAAATTTCCCAATGATCCAGAAGCATACAATCTCACTCGCACTTCTTCATCCTTCAGTGCTTTAATCAAAGCCTCGCCAGCCTCAGGGTCACCCAATCTACCCAAAGACCTGGCCGCCGTAGCGCGAATCCGCCTCTTCTCATCTTTCAAAGCTTTCAGGAGAACCGGTGTCGCTCTCCTGTCTCGTAAATTGCCCAAGACCTGAGCTGCACTTATGCGCACTCCTTCATTCTCATCTTCTGTTAAAGCTTCAATTAAAGGCTCAACACTCTCTTTGTCTCTAATATAACCCATAGCCACAACTACACTAATGCGCACTCCATCGTGCTCATCTTTCAAAGCCTCAATTAGGGCTGGTGTAGCAGACTTATCCCTTAGGTTACCCAACGCATCGGCTGCGTTTACTCTCACACCAAAATCCTCATCCCGGAGAGCATCGATCAATGCCGGTAAACTTGCCTTATCCCTCAACCTGCCCAGGGTCTCTGCTGCTTTCCTTCTTTCTCCACGGTCTTCGCTGTCAAGCTTCTCTATAGCTGCCTTGACTTCTGGCCTCATCTCTTTTTCCTCAGCCTGAACAAAAGCCACAGAGCCCAGAAAAAATAAAGCCATTAAAAGCACAAACCATTTAAACTTCTCCTTCATCTTTTTTCCTCCTTGGGTTTTGCGATACTGCTTTTATTAATATTATACTGCTATTTGCCTTTACCATCAACAAAAATTTTAAAACTAAAAATGTAGGGGACGACCGCTGTGTCGTCCCTGCCTCAGGTGGCCGCGGCGGGCCACCCCTACGTGATAGTGATACCTTTAGTATTTTACTTTTACGAGAAAAAGTCCATGGGGAGGAGCAGTCTGGGCACGTAACGTAGAGGCTTTCTTAAGAAGCAATACCTTTATGTACTCTGGCTCGATTTTTCCCCTTCCCACTTCAATTAGAGCTCCCACTATCCTTCTTACCATCTTGTACAGGAAGTAATTGGCTTCGATCTGCAGGATATATAAGTTCTTTACTTTTCTAATCTTGAAATCTCTGACGGCGCATTGTCCACTTTTTCTGCTCGAACCTGTGACAGAAAATGGAGAAAAGTCATATTTTCCGACGAAATATTTACTGGCTTCTATTATTTTCTTCCAGTGGAGAGACTCAGGGATATGCCAGGAGAATCTTCTCTCCAATGCTGAGGGTAAGAGTTGTTTCAGAATGTGGTAGCGATATATTTTGCTCTTAGCACTATAGCGGGCATGAAAGCTATCGGGAACTTTTCTAACTTCTTTTATAACGATATCCGCAGGAAGGAGACTATTTAATGCTTTAATGAGGCTGTCAGTAGTTAATTTCTCATTTCTGGTTTTGAAGTTGGCAACCTGGCCAAGAGCGTGGACTCCAGAATCTGTGCGTGCTGCGCCTATCAGTTTTATCTTCTCCTCTAAGATTCTTTCCAGGACTTTTGTTATCTTTCCCTGAACTGTCGGTTTTCTCTTCTGGATTTGCCAGCCAAAATAGTCTGTTCCATCGTATTCAATGGTGAGTCGTATGTTTCGCATTCTATGATGTTACAAAATTATGAGAGCTACAGAAAAGGTAACAGTTATCAAAATTGTTAATAAGTCGGAAGTTCTGAACTTTATGGCTTCCAGGTCTCCCCTGGGTTTATCCGGGTCGTAGGCTCGCGATTCCATAGCTAAAGCGAATTCATCAGCACGCCGGAATAGGTTAACCAGGAGTGGCACGATAATGGGAATAATGGCCCGGATTCTTTTGATGGGATTCTTATGAGAAAAATCTGAGCCTCGAGACTTCTGTGCCTTAATCAGTCTATCTATCTCTTGGAAAAGTAAAGGGACAAACCGCAAGGAGAGGGTCATCATCATAGCAATCTTATGTGAAGATATCCTCACCACTTTCAAGGGGGAAAGGAGAAATTCTAATCCCCCGGTCAATTTCTGAGGTGAGGTGGTGAGAGTAAGAAGGGAGGCAATGAGCATTAGAAAAATTAGCCTCAAAGCAATGAACGTTCCCAGAGATAAACCCTGCTCGGTAATCTTTAGTGGACCGAAGGAAGCAATTAGATTCCCCGGGGTGAAAAGTAAATGGAGAAGGAAAGTAAACATAATAATCCAGAGTAAGGGCACAAGTCCTCTAAGGACGAACTTAATGGAGAGTCGTGCTATGAGAATTACGGCCAGCAAAAATATGGCCAGGAGAGAATAGCTCCACAGGTTCTTAAGAAGGAATATTGAAAGTGATATAATCAGAATGGCTATAATCTTTGTCCGTGGGTCGAGCCGGTGAATGGGAGAATTGGAAGGGATGTAGCGACCGATGGTGAGGTTATTTAAGAAGGACATTTAGGACCCCAGTATTTTTCTGTTAATCAATTCTTCCCCTATTTGAACTGCATTTAGAGCAGCCCCTTTGAGGAGGTTATCGCTTACTATCCACATATTGAGTCCATTGGATATCGACTGGTCCTCTCTAATGCGACCAACAAAAGTCTCGTCGTTATCGGCAGCCTTTGTGGGTAATGGGTATTTTAGTTTACTGATGTCATCTACAACTACCACTCCTTCTATTTTCTTTAAAATCTCTCGAGCTTCTTGGGGAGTAATTTTTCTCTCTGTCTCAATATTTACTGCTTCCGAGTGGCCACGAAAAACGGGTACCCGAACACAGGTGGCGGTGATGGCAATAGAGTCGTCTTCGATTATCTTCTTTGTCTCGTTGACCATCTTCATCTCTTCTTTCGTGTAGCCATTCTCCAGAAATACATCTATCTGAGGAATGCAATTATAGGCAATCTGGTGGGGAAAGACCATGGGTTTTACTTTTTTGCCAGAGGCAATAGCACTAACCTGCTCTTCCAGTTCAACCACTGCCTTCTGGCCTGCGCCAGAGACCGCCTGATAGGTGGAGACAACAATCCTTTTAATTCTGGCTTTCCTGTGCAATGGAGCCAGGACAACTACCATTTGAATTGTTGAGCAGTTAGGATTGGCAATGATTTTTTTATCTTTAGATAAAGTATGGGAATTGACTTCCGGGACGACCAATGGCACTTCGGGATCCATCCTCCAGGCACTGGAGTTATCAATCACAAATACGCCTTCCTGAGCAGCAAGTGGGGCATACTCTTTGGAAATAGAGCCGCCAGCAGAAAAAAGTGCAATATCTAATCTGGCTTGGAGGCTCGGTTTTTCTCCTGAAGAGGAAACCTTAAATGAGGAGGGAGTCAGTTGTTCAACTACAATTTCTTTCCCTTTAAATTTTAGTGTTTTCCCCCGGGAACGCTCAGAGGCAAAGAGTCTTAAGTTAGCTACTGGAAAATTCTGTTTCTCCAGCATTCTAACCATTTCCCTGCCTACAAGCCCGGTCGCTCCCACTACACCCACATTATATTTTTTCATTTCCTAACTCACAATTACGAGATTTCTTCACTTCGTTCGTCCCGATGAATCGGGACCACAAACTTTTTGTGCGTTCCATCTCATACTTAGCTAATATAGTTGGCGATAAGGTCGCCAACTTCAGATGTGGACAGGCCCATCTTTCCAGCACTCAAGCCTTTTATCTTCCCAGAAACAAGGGCCTTACGGACAGCTCCGTCGATTAACTTTGCTCCCGTCTCCTCGCCCAAATTTTCCAAAAGCATCTGTCCGGCAACTATGGTGGCAATAGGATTTATTACATTCTTACCTGTATATTTTGGGGCACTTCCATGAATGGGTTCAAACATGCTTACACCTTCAGGGTTGATATTTCCTCCGGCTGCCACTCCCATACCCCCCTGAATGATTGCTCCCAGGTCAGTTATGATGTCCCCAAACATATTGCAAGTGACAATAGTATCAAACCACTCAGGATTTTTAACGAACCACATACAACAGGCATCAACATATGCATGGTCTTTCTCCACATCGGGATACTCTTCGCCCACTTTATAGAATACCCTCTGCCAGAGGTCATGAGCAAATGTCAGAACATTCGCCTTATCTACAAGCGTTAACCTCATCTTCTTCTTTCTTTTCCTTGTTAATTCAAATGCATACCTGATGCACCTTTCCACGCCCTTTCTGGTATTGACCATCTCTTGCACGGCAACTTCTTCTGGCGAGTCCTTTTTCTCAATCCTGCCAATGCCTAAATAAAGACCCTCTGTGTTTTCCCTCACCACCACGAAATCTATATCCTCTGGTTTTTTATCTTTAAGTGGAGTAGGAACCCCGGGATAGAGAATAACTGGCCTGAGGTTGATATACTGGTCGAGCTCAAAGCGTACTCTCAGTAGAAGTCCTTTCTCTAATATGCCTGGCTTTACCTGGGGATGCCCAACTGCTCCTAAATATATGGCATCGAGTTGCTTCATCTCTTCTAATGCAGAATCGGGAAGGACTTCCCCTGTTTTCAAATACCTCTCGCCACCAAAATCATAAGTTACAGTTTCGTATTTAAACCCTGTTTTTTTTGAAGCAGCCTCTATAACCTTGAGCCCTTCTTTAATAATTTCCGGACCCACTCCATCTCCCGGAATAACTCCAATCTTATACACCTAAACCCCCTAACTCTCCCGACTCTTTGACTTCTTTTTTACATATCTCATTAAGCCGCCAGCAATAATTATCTCTTGAATAAATTCTGGAAAAGGCTGTACTTTATAATTTTCCTTCTTAGAGAGATTAGTTATTCTTCCTTTATTTAAATCGATTAAAATCTCATCTCCAGAATCGATTCTCTTCGACGCCCTCTTACTTTCCAGAATGGGAAGTCCAATATTGATAGCATTGCGATAGAAGATGCGGGCAAAAGACTCTGCTATTACACAGGAAATGCCAGCTCCTTTAATAGCTAAAGGAGCATGTTCGCGGGACGAGCCACAACCGAAGTTCTTTCCTGCCACTATACAATGTCCTGTAACTGAGGGACGACCCAATTTTCCTACGAACTCCTCATCAACCCCTTCCATACAATGTCTCGCTAACTCTTTAGGGTCGTAAGTGTTTAAGTATCTTGCAGGAATAATATCATCTGTATTGATGTTATCCCCGAATTTATGGGCTTTTGTTTTAATTTCCATTTCAATTTAAATTTATCAACACTTGTTCTAAAATTAATACGAAATCAATGCCATTCTGTGTAAAGGTTTGTTGATTCCTTAAACGGGTGATTTCCAATATAGCGTGCCTTTTCTAAGAAATCAGCTCCATTTCTAATTACATGGTCATAGAAACCACGTTGCCATACGCGTCCGCGTAGGGGTGGGGTTCCATCCCCACCCGACCGTCTAAGGAAGTGATAAACGGTTTCCTTTATGTCACCAATCCAATTACTGAGAATTACTCTCTTATTTTCCGGGAGCGTTAAAAGTAAATGAAGGTGATCGAAAGCAATGGCTGAAGCGTGTAAAGTAACTTTTGACCTTTGAGCAATATGATGAAGAATTTTCATAACCGTATTCTTCGTATTTTCCTTGTCAAACAGTCTCCACTTTCGATAGCTGCAAATAGTTACAAAATATGGTCCTTGGTTGCTATAATCATAGTTTCTCAGACGGAGAGAATTTTTTCTTTTCAAATACATTTTTTATGGGCGACCATGGAAGGTCGCCCCTACGCGTTTTATTCAAATGTGGATAAACCTATTTTTATAATGCTTCGGGGCTGGTAATTTTTCCAGCAATAGCTGAGGCTGCAGCAATTGCAGGATTGGATAGGTAGATTTGGGCTTTGGGATGTCCCATCCGACCAGCAAAATTCCTGTTTGTAGTGGCTATAGCCTTTTCACCTTCAGCCAATACTCCCATATGACCAC
>WJOT01000023.1 GCA_009619095.1 Clostridia bacterium | reverse complement strand
AATGCTCCCATTGATAATGTTCCCAATGGACATTTTGGTGTGGAGTTCGTTTATGAGAAGATGAAAGATATTGCACTTGCCGCAAGGGTAGGATATAAGACCAATACCATTAAGGACTTGAATGCTCTGTCAGGACTTTCGGCAGGAGCAGGATTTGTCTGGAGGAGGATGGCAATAGACTATGTCTGGGTTCCTTACGGCGACTTAGGGAATACTCATAGGATATCCTTGACTATAAGGATGTAGAGTAAATATAAGTTGGTAGTGGATTGAAAAGATGAAAAGATTCGTTTTAATTTCAATTTTAGCCTTTTTTGCATTCCTGGTTCCCTCTACAGAGATAGCATTTGCTGAGGGTGGCATAGCCTGGGACCCTCAGGGCGTGCCGGTCTGCACAGAGTTCACAACCGAGCAAAATATCAGAATGGCTCCCGATGGCTCTGGGGGTGCGATTATTGTCTGGGAGGACTTTCGTGGCCCAGATGCAGATATTTATGCGCAAAGAATAGACGAAAATGGAGTGGTGCAATGGGCCCAGAACGGTGTAGTGGTGTCTACTGCGCTATTCAGTCAACTACTTCCAGTAATTGTTGGCGATGGTTCTGGCGGAGCAATTATTGCCTGGGAAGACTGGCGGGATGGAACTGGTTATCCTTACATATATGCTGTAAGGATAAGTAGCAATGGTGCTACTGCATGGTCCGATGTAAAACTCAAGGATGTGGGGTTAGTTAAACAGTACTCACCAGAAATTGTAGAAGCTGATATCCTTGGGGTCAATGGGGCTGTTATCGTCTGGGAAGAAAGGAGTGGTATTTTCGACTCCATTTACGCACAGGCAATAGATGAGACTGGGGCTGTCCGATGGGGGTCGACAGGCGTGCAAGTAAGTAGCGGGACAACAACTTTCCAGGGATGTCCCAAACTCATAAAAAGTGATAGTGATAATGTAATTATTACCTGGGAGGATCAACGAAATGGAAATAGTGACATTTATGCACACCGAATAGAGATTGATACAGGTTTGAAGGATCTATCTTGGAATGTTAATGGGAACCCTGTGACTTTAGAGACTAGTCACCAGAGAGAACCTGAAATTGTCAGCGATGGTTCTGGAGGGGCAATAATCACCTGGACAGATTGGAGGGATACAGCCACACGACCCGACATCTATGCCCAGCGGATAGATTTTGATGGAGCACGGCTCTGGACTACTGATGGAGTACCTATCTGTACTAAAGACGAGCCACAGAGCAACCCAGTCATTGTTAATAACATTGTTGCTGGAAGCATTGAAGGAGCCATCATTGCCTGGGAGGATATGAGAGATGACCCCATGGGTGACATCTATGCCGAGGGGGTAGGTAGTGATGACCCTCCTCTCTTGGACGAAGAGGACACATTCGTAGCTGGAGGGTTCGGTCTTCAGGTATCTCCACGTCTGGTCAGCGATAATGCCGGAGGAGGAATTGGTACCTGGATAGAAAACTACTATAAGATTTTTGCCACCAGGCGAAATCAAGATGGTCAGCCGATGTGGAGCTCCTATCCCGGGGTTCTTGTTTGTGAGGGCACAGGAATAATAATAGATTCCCAGATTATAAGCGATGGTTCTGGTGGAGCGATTGTTGCCTGGGTGGGTGAAGGAGCTGGTGGTGGTTTCGACATCTTTGCCCAACGAGTAGTTGAGGGTGCGGTTATAGAAGAAACTGCCTCAATTGCCGGCATAGTGTTAAGTTTCTTTGAGGGAGGGGGAATAACCGGTGTAGAGGTAGAAGCATTGAAAGACGACGAATTGGTCTCCAGTGACTTCACCGATACTGATGGATATTATGAGATAACCGACTTGGCACCCGGTGGTACTCCCTATGAAGTGCGGGCAACCTGGATAGAGAATGATATTGAGTCGAGTGTGTCTATGGAGGCTTTTGCGCCTTCTTATTTTTTCGACTTCACTTTAGAGATAGATTATGAGTTGGGGACAATTGTGGGAAGTGTTAGTGGAGTAGAGAAGAAATATATAGCTGGTCTTTCTTGTCCGCAATCGAAGAGAATGAGTGGGTCAGAGCTTCAGAAGATTTTGTCGCCTGGTAGTGGCATTGCCTTTGTGGAACTGGAACAGAGGGACAAGGTCATTGTAAGGGTTTCGGTAGAAATGGATGGAAATTATAGTATACCGAATCTCCTTCCCGGAAGATTTATTGCCCGAGCATATAATGGGACTATCTATAGCAATCCCAGAATGGTGAACTTAAAGGAAGGTGAGACTTTTAAAGTCAACTTCGTATTTGGTATAATGCCTGGAGAGACAGTGTTCAATTATCCCAACCCGGCAAAAAGTGACTCAACTACCATTCGATACTATTGTCGCTATAGTGATCCGGAAGCTGAGATTAAGATTTATAATATTGCTGGTGAACTGGTGAGAAAAGTTGGAGATAGCGAGATAAACAGAGATGGGACTGATCCCCGTATTTACAGATTCTTGTGGGACTGTAAGAATAGTTCCGGAAAGAAAGTTGCCAGTGGCATCTACATCTATATGGTAGTAGTAAAAGAAAAAAGTAGTGGCGCGACTAAGAAAGTAATAAAAAGAATGGCAGTGGTAAGGTGAAAAAATGGTAAATAGAAGAGGCTTAACTATTAGTTTGTCTATTCTGCTTGTAGTAGTTTTGAAGGGTTTTACAGGGGCACAACCAATAACTACAATTTCAGAAAATATACAAATTGAAGATATATCAGTTTTCGATTCTGCCGGTAGGGAGCGGACAACTTACTCCTCCAGTGAGAAGATTGGTTTCTCAGTTACTTGTGATAATCAGGAATCCGTGGATAGGATATATTTTGAGTTTTATGTCTACAATGCGGAAAATAAACTGGTCTTTAAGCACAGAGGGAATTCTGCAGTGGGAAATGTGGGAGAGGGCAGTTCCAGCATAAGAAATATACCAATTAGCCGGTTTTATAAAAGTCCCGGTAAGTATTTCTATTTTGCAAGAGTAATTGCCGGTAGCCAAAGCGATTCTCCGGAGGTAACTGAAGTAATGGTCTTTTATATCTATTCGCCTTCGATTACTCTCTCATATCCTGCCAATGGAGCCAGGGGTTTAATTGATAAGCCTTTGACTTTCAGGTGGGTCTCTTCTGGGGCTACAAAGTATAGGGTCTATGTTGATGATGATAAAGGTTTCTATAACTGTCTCTTCCAGACAGGGAGAGACGGATATGCCGACCCAGTTACAACCTACTTTCAGTATCCTACCAGTCCTAAAGACCCCCGCCAGAAACTGGCAGGAGGTGTTATCTACTGGTGGAAAGTAGAGGGGCTGGATAGTCAAGGAAATGTGGTTGCCAAAACGCCTATTCCCTTCTCCTTTTCCCTCAAGGAGACGGCTCCCTCTGTCACTACAAAAGATTTAGCTGTGACTGACATTATCTTGGATGAAGAGAGCACAGCAAGCGAACTAAAATTTAATGTTCTGGTAAAGAATCAGGGAGGGATGGCGATTTCTAATATTCGTGTTAGTCTCTATGTTAACGGCGTGCCGGTTATTCCCTATCAGTTATTGAGTTTCATTAGCACTGGCAAGACAGAGACTTTAACATTTCTGGGTGGAGCGGTTAAACAAAAGATGGTCATTGTAAGTGCGGCAATAGATTTTCCCGATGACAATATAAAAAATAATATGCTTACTGAAGTGTTTACTTTAACCCCGGAGTATAGACACTATGAACCCTGGGAAGTCTGGAAAATTATTAAGAGATTCATAAGGGATTTGGAGATTTTAAAGGAGCTGGAGGGCTACACGCTTAGGGAGGTAACGCTTATTCCCCAGGGAGATATTGGTGAGGAGTTGGAGAAGCTTGAACAGGGGAAGGCGAAGGTTGTTGGTGTGGAAATAGAAGTGGTGAAATAGTGGTGAATGTAGGGGCGGCACGCAGTTTATCCCGTGCAAGCGGGGTGGCCGCCCAAAGGAAGGGACGGCATGCCGAAAGGTCGGCATAAACTGCGTCCGTCCCCTACAAAGAAAACAAAGTTTGCGGTTTGCAGCTACGGGACAAGCGAGATGGTAAAAAGGTGGAAAAAGTGAACGGGTGGAAAAGTAAGAAAGTATTTTTGGGATTAGCCATAGCGGTGGTATCTCTGTTTGTTTTTTCACTTATTTATACTACCACTTGTCGGGCCGAGGAGAAGACGAATGTGGCGGCTATTGTCACTTCTATCTCCGGGACATTAGAGGTCTTTCCTCATGGAACAGAGAAGTGGGTAAAGGCGAGAAAAGGGATGTTCCTCTACGAGGGCGACCAGCTGAAGACAGGTGCAAATTCTCGAGCAGCGATTACTTTCGCCAATGGTATAGAATTGAAGATTAATGAAAATTCTACATTTACTATCCAGATAACAGAAGAGAAGGAGATGAAGAATGCTATTGACCTGCTTATTGGCGAGATTTTCTCAAAGATAATGATAAAAGGAGTTAAATTTGAAATGCATACGCCGGTGGCAGTGGCTGCTGTGAGGGGGACGGAATTTAATACCAATGTAAGGAAAAGTGGACTTACTACTGTTCTGGTATATAAAGGGATTGTGGAGGTGTGGAATGAGCTGGGAAGTGTGACCCTAACTGAGGCTAAGAAGACAGTGGTGCAACCGAACCAGGCTCCACAGCCACCCCAGGAAGTCGACCTTGGACTTGAACCTAAGTGGGAGGAAGAAGTGGAGATAAAAGGAAGTTTAAATATAGAATTGGAATCTTCTTTACAGGTGGCGGGTCTTCCCTTTTGGCTTACTATTGAGGTTCTGGATAGCAAGGATGATCGAAATTTAGACTTTAAAGAGGAAATTCTCCTCACCTCTACATCAGGGACAGTCCAGTTCTCTCTGGATAGGGGGAGGAGCTGGAGAACTTTTCCGACAAGAGTGGTATTGAAAAGGGGCTGGACAGAGGTTATGTTGAAAGATTCCCGTTCTGAGAAATTGACTGTTTCAGCTACATATCCTGACCTGGATTCAGCAATTGCTGATATTAATGTAGTTCCAGCAAAGGAGAAAGATTTGATTCTGAAGATTAGGGATGGGGAGGGAGAGAAGACTCTGAGATTAAAATTTAAGCGGTAAATATAAGTGGATGAAGGGAGTAGCGAAGCGATAGCTCCGCGTTAACGTAGGGGCGACATGCAGTTTATCCCGATACATCGGGATGGTCGCCCAAAGGAAGGGACGGCATGCCGAAAGGTCGGCATAAACTGCGTCCGTCCCCTACAGAAAGGTTGGTTTGAAAAATAACCCTTGTATTCGGTGAATACAGGGGTTTTTTATTGACATAATCTATAAAATATGTTAATTTAAAACAAAAAATGGAGAATAACACAGTGTTATTCTCAGATAAAACTTGCTTCTGCTTGCTCTTGCCAGCAGGCAGGGATGTTCGACCATAAATAAAATTGAAGCAATACAATTCGCTTTTTCACTTTCTTATCTTTTCTCTATGTTTTCCTGTTTTTTTGTTCCTTTTGCCTTCCCACGTCTATGGTTCTTATGTGGGAAAGGTTCAGTTAGCAGTCCCTTCGCCCCACCCGGTTAAAGCAGGAGAGAAACTGACTTTTCAGCTAATCCTGATAAATACAGGGACAGAAAAATGGATAGCAGGGGAATACTTTTTGCGAGCCGAAATCTACGATGCCGAGAAGAACTATCTGACAAAGACTGACTCTATAAAGGGCAGGGTGGATGTTGAGGCTGGGGGGACTGTTTCCCTTTACATTCCCTTTCAGGTTCCAGGCAACTATTCTGGCACCTACTATTGGAAAATTTTTCTCACCTATCTGAAAGAGACTATCTTCTCCAGCGATTATTACGATTTTAGCGTTATGCCCATTACCGTAGCTCCCAAGGCGCCTTTGCTATTTAAAGTTGGTGGAAATTTTATTACCTCTTATGAGAACAGTTCTCGTGAACAGTGGGAAGATTATACAGGTAATATCAGCCTGAATTTAATTGGCCGCTTCTTTGACCGGGCTTTTTCGTTAAATGTTTACACGTACCATACCGTTGAGGATAAGTTCGACCTGGATACAATCCTGTTCAACTATTACAGTCCACTTTTTACTTTATCGGCAGGGGATATTATGCCCGGTTTCTCTCCGCTCACTCTATATGGACTGGGTGCGCTGGGAGGGGCTATAGTTACTGAGGGGAGGTTCTCCACTGGTCTGGTCATTGCCCGTTCAGAAGAGGCGGTTAAGGGCTCAACTTTTACAGATGGGACTTTCTCTCGCTATGTCTATGGGATACAGGAGAAGGTGGAATTGTCACGAAATTTCACTATTAATACTTCTTATATCTTCAGTGACGATAATGAAAAATCCCTGGATGAGGATAAGGGCGAATGGGGGCCCACTTTGACTCCGGTGAAGAATGGAGTATGGGGAATAGGTATTGATTGGGAATCGGGTGGCGGAATAGAATTGAATGGTGAGTATGCTTATAGTAATTATTGGGAGGACCCGGCGAAAGTTAAGGATTATGGTTTTAAGTTCGGATCATCATTAGAGAGGGAAGAATTCTCTTTTGAGGCGGCTTATGAAAGGATTGAACCCAATTTTTTCTCATTAGCCAGTCCTGTGGTTACCAATGATAGAGCCGGTTATGAACTTCTTACAGGTTACCAGGGTATAAGTTTTGCCAATCTTTCTTTAGGCTTTAACGAATACAGAGATAATCTCGCTGGAGACCCGTCAGAGGTCACTTCCACCCAGTCCATTCTTACAGGAGCTGTAGATTTCGATATAGGTAATTTGCCAGATATAACTATAGGCTACTCTTTGAATCAAATGCTGGGTAAGCCTCGTTCTGCACTGGAAAACAACACTCAAACTTTCTCTTTGGGACTTTCCCAGAGCCTGCAAAATCTCAGTCTTTACTCCAGCGGGCAGTTGTCCGATTTTCGCGACAAGACTGATTCTTCTCACGACCTTTCTACTCTCACAGGAAGCTTCAGTTTGACGAGTAGCCTGACTCAGGCACTCTCAGTCACTTCAGGGATTACTCTTACTCGGACAAAGGACCTGGATGACAAATCAATAGATAAGTCCCAATCTTATAGTGTTAGTGTGAACTGGGGGGTTATTCCCCAGAGGCTTACAATCTCCACATGGGGAACTCTGGTTGTGGCAAAGAGTAATGATGTATTAATGTCGGTAGATAATGTTACTACAGATGCCAGCCTTGAATTTAGTTACAGTTTTAGAACGGGACTGACTTTAAATTTAGGCTACGAGCTGAATGCTTATAGAGATGCAGAGGATTCTTCAAATAACTACAAGGGTCATGGATTTGTCACCAGGCTTAGCTACAGTTTTTAAAACTGGTCTGGAGTCCTCCCGAAAGGGAGGGTTCATATTAGTTACCCCCGGTTTCATCGGGGGACTCCATTTGCTGGAGTGTCAAGCGAAAGCTTGACCATAGGTGAAACTTTCATTTCACACTCCAGAATTTAGTTACCCCCGATTTCATCGGGGGAGTCCAGAATATGTTGAACAATTATTTTAAAAAATTTATGGGGAAAATTTGGAGTCTAATTTTTCGTGGGCGTGCTGGGCTATTGCTGAGTTTAGCTGTGGCCGGAGTAGTCGCTGTTCTATATCTATTGGGTGTGGGTGAGTCTTTTGAATTGAGAACTCAAGACTATCGCTTCCAGCTCAGGGGGGAGAAGAAGATTAACCCTGTGATACAGATTGTCTTTATGGGAGATGAGTCGATTAAAGTCCTGGGAAGATGGCCCTGGCGAAGAAGATACCATGCAGCTCTACTCCATGCTCTTTCTCAGTATAAGCCCCGAGTTATTGGTTACGATGTGCTGTTCACAGAGCCTGTTACTGATTTTCCAGAAGATGACCGCTTTTTTGCTAAGGCTACTAAGAAGGCAGGCAATGTTTATTATCCCTTCTTCTTTACTATGAAAGAAGAGAAAGAAGTGAGGGGTGAAACAGGTCCGCAGTTTAATATAGAGGAGTTTGCCTTAAATTATCAAATAAGAGAGGAAGACTCCTTCCTTCAGGCAAGCGAAGCAACGCTTCCCATAATAGATTTGGCAGCCAATATGAAAGGAACAGGCTTTGTCAACGTGCGACCCGATATGGATGGAACTACCCGTAGAGTCCCTCTGGTAATGAAATACCAGGGAAGGCTCTATCCTTCCTTGAGTCTGAAACTTGTTTCCGATTACCTGGGTGTGGAAAAGAATAACATCAGGGTCATCCCAGGACAGTACATTGAATTGAAAGGTTCTCAGCTGGGAGATATAAAGATACCGGTGGACAGGGAAGGGCAGATGTTAGTAAACTATCCGGGTAGTATTGAAAGTCTCTGGACGAGCGACTTTGTTCAAGTTCTGCAGTCATACAAGCAAGCAGAAATTGGCGAAGAGCCTATTATCGGGCTTTCCGATTTCAAAGATAAGATAGTTCTTGTTGGTCTTACTGCTACTGGCTCGGCTGACCTGAGGGCAATTCCCTTTGCTCCTCTCTATCCTCAGGTGGGAGTCCTGGCGAGTGCAATAAATAGTGTTCTAAATCAGGACTTCTTGATTCCTGTCTCCAGAGGAACAAATGTTCTCCTCCTTTTGGTGCTGGGAATAATAATGGGAATTTCCATTCCTCGTATGAGACCATTAAACGGAGCACTCTCTACTTTCACTCTTTTAATATTTTATTTGCTTTTAGTCTTCTACTCTTTTAGCCAGAAGTCTCTCTGCTTAACTGTTGTCTATCCAGGGACTATAATCTTTTTCAGTTATTTATCTATTATTACTTATAAGTATGCTACTGAAGAGAAGGAGAAGAAGAGAATAAAGTCCATTTTTCAAAGATATGTTTCTTCTCAGGTTGTAGAGGAGTTGTTGATGAGTCCCGATAGGGTTGTTCTGGGTGGGAGAAGAAAGGAGATTACTGTTCTTTTTGCTGATATCCGCAACTTTACCGGGATGGCCAGCCGTATGGCTCCAGAAGAAGTGGTCGATATCTTGAACGAATTTTTTACTATGATTACAGAAGTAATCTTTAAGTATAATGGAACTTTAGATAAATATATAGGAGATGCTGTTATGGCGATTTATGGTGCTCCTATCGAAGAGGAGAATCATGCTGAGAGAGCATTGGAGACTGCGTTGGAGATGCAGAAAAGGATGGGATTATTGGAAAAGAGATTTCTTGAGCGAGGAATTGAACCAATCAAAATAGGTATAGGTATTACTACAGGGGAAGCTATTATTGGGAATATCGGTTCTCTTCGACGGATGGAGTATACTGCTATTGGCGATTCTGTGAATTTGGCTTCTCGTCTGGAAGAAGTAGCAAAGCCTGACCAGATTCTAATTAGTGAAAACACTTATCGAATGGTGAAGGATATCGTTAAGGCGAAAGTTCTGAAACCGATGGCTATCAGAGGAAAAGATGAGTTGGTTCAAGTATATGAGGTTTTGGGGTTAAAGATAGGATGAAGGGATAGTTATCGGAGTCGCTCGGTCAGAACCTCGCTCTAAATCCGTCCCGATGCATCGGGACGGATTTGAAGCTCCTGCAACTATCCCTTCATCCTTGGGGTGTTAAAAGGTTGGAGAAAAGGGGTCAGAGTCATTTTTTGCTCGAGATTGCTTCACTCCGTTCGTCCCGATTTTCAATCGGGAACAATTCGGGAGAAAGGGTTA
>WJOT01000109.1 GCA_009619095.1 Clostridia bacterium | reverse complement strand
CTTCTATATTGCCTTTTCTATAAGCAGAACTGGCGAACTTATACTCAGTGACGGCATCCATCTCCCTCATCTTTGCTCCTGCTATCGACAGAGAAATGAGAAGGAGTATGGTAATGATTACTGAAATTTTTCTCATATTTTTGAACATTTTACTTCTCCTCCTATCTATGGAGTGTAAAGCGAGAGCTTTACCTTGTCCCGACTTATCGGGACACTCCAAACAAACTCCAGGAGTGTAAAGCGTCCCGACAAGTCGGGATTACTCACCGCCCTCAGTGAGCTCTTCTCCGCTTACTCTCATTTCTACCGGCGTCTCTTCTTGAGGGAATGACTGGAGCTTTATCTCTCCTTTATCAACCCACTGTCTATCATTCTTATACACAACGGTAAATTCGTAGATATAGTCTCCCCTCTTTACCGGCCTTCCCACCTCGTCACAAACATCCCACCTGATAATTTCCGGTGGACGGGTCTCCCCGGAGAAAGTCTTCTGCACTTCTCCCTCTGCATCTTTTATCTCCAGAGTCCATTTCTTTACAGTAATTGAAGGAATATCAGTAGAAAATTCGAGTTCATTGGTTAAAGCGTCAAGCCCATAGGTATTTTCCGTCTTCAAAATGGGGTTCGCACTTGCCTTATAGATATTTCCCCAGCTAAAGGTAAGGGCAAATTTGTGGAGATTTCCCAGGTCATGAGAACTAAAGGCATAATCTATAGAGAAAAATTTTATCTTCAGTCCCAATCCACAGGTAAAGGTTTGCAGGTGATTACATCCTAACCTCAAATCTACCCTTTTCAAAGAAGGCGAGGTAGGCTTATCCCAGGGAGAAAACTCTACTCCTGTACAGAAGTATGCCTTCTCACGAACGAGCTTATTGATATCTGCAGTCAGGGTGAGACGGTTAGAGAATGCCTTCAATGCCAGACCAGCCTTCAAATTCATCTCATACACATCGGGGTCATATCTTAGAGTCACCTTGGGCTGGATAACATTTTGCAGGGCTAACCCGACGTTTAGTTCGTCTAATGGCTGATAAAGTATCCCCAAATCTATTCCCATGCCATTCCCCGAATACTTCATCACTCGCTGATGAATCAGTTTCAAACTTGCTCCCAGGGAGAGACGTTCATAAACCTTATTTGCGTAAGAAATAATTACCGCATTTTTAAGTATCAACTTATTCGTGGCAATCACATTCCCGGTATCGTCGACTTCATCATATCCTCCGGAATGGAGAAGAACATTGGAAATACCCAAAGTCCCCATCCTTCGTAGGGGATGAACATAAGAGAGGAAGTTATAATTAGTCTTTTCAAAGAATGGAGCATACATAGAAAGAAACTGGTGTTCATCAATCTGTGTTAACGCTCCCGGATTCCAATAAGGAGCACTGGCCTCATCTGCCAGCGCCACATAGGCTCCTCCCATTGCTAAAGACCTCGCTCCTGCTCCATACTGTAGATAGTCGTTGGCCATTCCGTAGTAATTATCTGCCCTGGCGAATTGCCAGTGTATAGCGAAAATTAATACCAAAACAGGAAAAACGCTCCGATGAATCGGAGCTACTCCTAATAGTCTAAAAATCTTCTTTTCCATTTTCTTCTCCCCCTATTTTCCAAACGCTCCGATGAATCGGAGCTACTCCTTATTTAGCCACAGCAATCTTCCTTAACATATGTCTCTTCTCTTTCTCAATCCAGACCCGGCAGATATAGCCTCCATTTCCCACCACTTCTCCGGAGAGGTTCCTTCCATCCCAGGGAACGCTATTCGCTTCAATTCCACCGTTTTCTCCTGCCCGATAACTTTCCCGCCAGACCTCTTGACCGAAAAGGTCGTAAATTGTAATGGTTACATTCGATTCCTCTTTGAGATTATATTCTATGTAAGTATCCTGTCTACCCGCACGGAACGGATTGGGTCGATTGAGGACTCCATCCGCGCCAGCGCTGAAGAAGGAGACATAAATTGTCTTGCTCTGATTTATCCCTTCCTTATGCCCGTACTTATCTATTCCGTAGTATTCTATAATATGACGTCCTGGAGAAAGGGTAAATGGTTCGGCATAGGTTCTCCAGCCGGCACCATTGTCCCTATAAAGGATGGTCTCTGCTGCAATATCAGATGTACACATAATACTTATAAGCGTACTACTTCTCGAATATAATGCATCGTTCGTTTCATTGTAGGTTCCATCCAATTTTAATACTGTTTTTGGTGTGCCAATAACTTCAATGACGCCACTGCGGTCGGGTGGCTCGGATGTAACTGGATGGTCGTATGCTTTAGCATCAGTGGCTTCAATATAAATCTCGTGAGCAAAGTTATAACTCTGAAGGACAGTTTTTTCTCCTCCCTCCAAGTCGAGACTCTCTATCTTCAATTTTCCCTCAGCTGAATGCTCATCAGGAAAAGAATAAGCAACCAATGTTACATATCTGTAACTCTCATATTCTTTAGGAGTGACCACTTTCCCCCTACCCGTATCAATCAATTTAACTGTAAAAAGAAATCCTTTGCCAGCCTCGACCTCATTAGGAGCTATTACCTCATAGCATAGCCTTACCGGCTGAATCTCTATAATACTAGTATATGCTTCAGGACGACCAAAATTATCAGTTACCTTGAAGCGAATCTTTCCCACTGTATCATAATTTACCCAGATTTCTGCTTGCCCATTGTCCAGCACTGGGCTCTTCGGCCACTTTTCGACTTCGCCTGGAGCATCTTCAAAACCGGCGGTACAGGCAGTTATTACGAATGGATTGTTCGCGCCAATTTTGGACAGACCTGTCTGAGGGTCAACAAGTTCGATAGTCAATGAAAATGACTCGTCAGTCCTGGCACTGGCAACAGTGCTGGTAATCCGGTACTCAGCTACTTCCATGGGAATGGCAACAGATTGGGGTTCTAAGCTGGTTGGGTTTTCAGCTTCTGCCTTGAGAGTGAAGGATGCGCCCGCTTGATGGGAAGTAACGATGAAAGTTGCCAGGCCGTGAGTAAGCGCTGATTCCACAGGGTTAGAACTGAAAGAGCTCTCAGAGGATAGATAAACAGAGCCTCCACTGAATTCATCGACCAGATTCCAGTACTGGTCTACAGCCTGAACCGTGACCAGAAAATCGATTTCAGTTCCCTGAACCTGGATATTGCTACTATTCTTACCACTTCCAATGTAGGCCATCTCACCCGGCCTGGGCTCTTCACCCGGGGCCAAAATCTGCAACTTCTTCAGTTCTCCTGGTAGAAACTGGAAAGGAAGGCTGGAATTATCCTCTGCCACTGGGTCATAAATTTGAGCATCGGAAGCCTTTATAGAAATTGTTTCTGCCTTTGTATACCACTGGTTAGTAATCTTCCACGTGCCTCTGGATAGCCCTACATTAGTGACATAAAGACGCCCTTCCCTTCCTGGCTCTGCGCCAGAAATGGGAACCAGATTGACTTCCCTGTCCCTGCTGGGTACTACTTTGCCGGTCCCGATGTCAATCAGGCTTACATCCATCTCAAACACTTCCCCTGCAGTAGCTTCACCAGGCACATCTACTGTATACCTCAGTGCCGTCTCACGAATATCTATGCCAGAGCTGAACACAGGTCCTCTCCCAAAAGTATCATTCACTGCTATAGAAATTATTTCTACTATATCATAACTCTGGTTAAAAGTGGCTTCCCCATTGGTTAATTTAAACTCATTTTCTCCCAGGCCTTCTGGGTGTGTGGCAGGAGAGTGGTCTATCGCTAAGCAGGGAACCATCGTGAACCAGTTATTAGCGTCTGTTACTATATTATTGCTCGTATCTACCAGTTTAACTGTCATAGAAAATACATTTGTGGATAAGGTGCCAGCCTTACAAGAAGTGGGCACTTCTACAACATAATTATAACCCCTATCCACATGAATCATTACTGTATCCTGGTTGACAAAGGGAAGAGGCTGAAGACTTATGGCAGTGACGTCTATGTCTTGATTGTTCCCATCAAGCCATATGGTAAAGTTCGTTACACCCGCTACAAAAGGCTTGGGTGTATATCTGGCATCCAGACCGATGTCTATAACAGAGATAAGGTCGATGCTCTCTCCATTTATAGCAGGTATCAAATTCCAGTGTTGGTCAACCGCCCTAACTGTAAGGTCGAAACTCACCCCTGCTACCTGAGATTGAACGACTCCTATTTTTCCCAGCTCGCTTCCGGGGTCTGGAATTTCATCAGGAGCAATTATCTGCAATTTATCAAAAGCCCCTGGATTTACATCAATCGTACTACTATCATTGATGCTCGTTGCTAAGTCTGTAGCAATTAGAACCTGTCCAGTGGCTGCGGTCATAAGAGTTGTCCAAAAAGTAGCCTCACCATTACTCAGTGTCCAGGGATTAACAGGGTCCACACCCAGACGATGAGTTGGCTCCTCCATGGTAATCTCTACCCAGGGTTCAGGGTCTGAAGGATGAACCTTGTTCCAATACTGGTCAACAGCATAAACTATAGTTTCAATGGGAGGATTATCCACGGTGTAGGGAAATGGAGCACCACTCTTTCCCTGTTCTGCTATGTTACCGGGCTCGTAAGTTTGTCCGGGAAGGATGAGAACAAGCTTTGCGTAAGGTCCAAGATTTACAACGAATGGGTTACTTTCTCCTGATTTGCCCCCATAAATACAGGTAAGTTTTGCAGTGCCTGGAAATGTGGCCTTATAAATTATTACATTAATTATAGATTGTCCACTAATAAAGGTCGCAGTCGTGGGAATAAATGTCTCTCCTCCAGTAGTTGATGTTAAACTGGCGGTTTGATTGAAGCTTAATACTGTATTATTGTATTGGTCCTGAGCAGTAATGGTGACATTGAAAATAGTATCGCCGGCAGTGCAATCTGCAATGTTACTAAATGCAAAGTGGTCCAGTGGACCATGGGTAACAGGGATGTTGACTTGATTCGTCTTACCGCCACCGGTTACAGTTACCCATTGCGGAGAAGCAAGCGTAATCAGAGTGGTATCAAAATCTTTTATCCTCGCCCCCATGCTAATGGCAGTCCCCTGGGGTAATCCGGCAAAAATAACGTCCTGGTGAGAATCTCCTGAATCAAAGATTACGGTGGCAGGGAATCCGCTATCTACGGGATTCCAGTAGGAATCTGTGGCAGCTACAGTTAAAGTGAAGGGAGTGCCAGCAACTTGCGTGGCAGGAGAACCACTCTTTCCATCAGCATCAAATGTTCCCGGGTCGAGTTGCTCACCGGAAGCAACAAGTACTAATTTGTCGTAAGTTCCAGAGTTAACAGTAATGGGACTCGAGGTAGTGGTTCTACCGCCCCCACTGACTGTTATTGTCTGTGGTTCATCAGCGCGCGTCGCTGCATCATAGGAAGTTCTAAAAGTCACCGGGCACTGCCCTGTCCCATCAGCTGCCAAAGAAAATGGAAGCAATGGTGGTACTATATGCCCGGTAAGGGAACTTATATCACTTATCTCCACGGGAATTGCCTTCCTGTTCCAATAGTCATCACAGGCTATGATAGTAACAGTCGTCGAATCTCCTGTATTGATTGAATTTGGAGTGCCATCTTTCCCATCTCCCAGTCCCGGGGTATGGGCTTCTCCATCCAGAAGGACCAGCAATTGATTAAACTCTCCAGCAAGAACGAGAAACTCGTTACTCTCTACAAAATGGGTGCCATCGTCAACAATGATTTTGACCAATCCCATCTTTGTTACCTGGACCCAGGCACTCCCTGTTCCATTAGTAAATTGTATAGTATCTGGAATTGCATACTCAGCACCCATGGTGCAGCTCAGTTGTGCTTCTTGATTATAATTTGTCACGTTACTATCTGCATCATAGGCTGTAACATTAATTTGAAATGGGTCTGTGGTCTTCTGTGGACTCGGTACGATATTGTCGAATGTAAAATAGAATATATCATTAGGTTCAACGGGGATATCTGTGCTTGCACTTTCCTTGGCACCCTCAGTTATCCTTATCCATTGTGTTCCCATGCCAACTGTGTGAAAGGTCACAGGAAAGGTTTCCGGGTTGGTAGCCATTGTTGGCAAGGCAGGAAGGTCTGCTGCCAGGTCACTGGAAGTGAAGGTTATAGGAACACTGGCAGAGATAGGATTCCAGTATTCATCCGTTGTATAAACCTGCACGTTAAAAGCCACACCTGCAGTCTGAGTATCCGGCATACCCTCTTTCCCCGAGCCAATCAGTCTGCCCGGTTGGTGCTCCTCCCCGGGAACGAGTAACAGAATCTTGGCATACGAATTCGGATTTACAGCAAAGTTAGCGCTCTCTCCTGCGGCACAGTAACCACCATGCATAACTTTATTTTCGCATTTAATTTTAACCAAGCGGGAGAATGGATGGGAACCATAAATCGTAACCGGAATAGTGGCCAGGCCATCAATGAATGAACTTCCGGCAATCGTGGCAGGATTCATATTCGGTTCATATGTATAATCTGGTGGTATTACAGCCCAAATATCTATGGTGTCATTAAACGTTTTTGCTATATTCTCATTAATATCTTTAGCATATATTGTAAGGTTAAAAGCAACCCCTGCTGTTTGTGCACCAGGAGGAATACTGATATCAAAATGGTCGACAAAGTCGTGCACCTTGAAATCGAGATATCCGTCAAGAATGCCAGAGCAGTCGGCTGGATTCTGTTGAACTGTAATTCTTTTATCGTCCCCTACAGTATTTAAAATTACTTGGAAAATCCTATCACCGCCCGGACCCACTCGTGTCTCATAAGGTGGGCTGGTCATTGAAACCCAATTAGCCAGAATATTCTTAATCTGGGCATTAGGGTCATTCGACTGAAAAATGACATCTGCAAATTGGGCGTAATCCCAACCCAGCGTAGCCGGAGTGATTTGCTCCCCAAATTCATTACAGGCTATTACTTTAATCTCAAACTGAACTCCCTTGGTTACGTCGGTGTTTCCCACAACAGGGTGGGTCTCAACCTTCAGCATGGCATAAAAGTCTGCATATAGAAGGGAAGGGATGAGAGCTAATACCAGGCAACCTAACAATAATATTCTATAAATATTTTTCTTCATCTTCCCCAGATACCTCTGTTTCCTGTCAACTTCTGCTTTTTTCTTATTCATTTCCCCAGTTACCTCCCTTTCTTGTCAACTTCTGCTTTAAGTATAATCCAACAATGTTATGTCTGTGTTAAGAAAATGTTAATTTTTTGTTAATTTTTTGTAAACGTTTTCGGGAATTAAAAAGTTTACAAAATTTTTACAATTTTCTTACAAATTTGTAACATCGGTAGTATATAATAGTATCAAAAGGAAAAATAAAGATGGGGAAAGCCTTGCCTGTTGGGCGCAAAAAATATAGAACAGGGGAGAAGTTCTGTTCAACAGGCGCTTCTCCCTTTTTATTTCGGGGCATCAGAATTTGAGTTATTCACTGGACTCCTCCCGAAAGGGAGGCTCGGTAAATGGAAACCCCCGATTTCATCGGGGCACTCCAAGATGGAGTGTCAAGCGAAAGCTTGACCCAGTGAAACTCTCGTTTCACACTCCAGAATTTAATGACCCTGCTCTCGCAGGGACTCCAGAGAGTGAGGAATAAAATGTATAAATTTACCAGAATTATTGCTTTAATTATCCTGTCACTAATGGCCTTTGTTTTTGGGTCCTGGGGCGCAAAAATTGTCCAATTGGAGGAGATAAGGGTCGAAAAGGTGGCTGGAAGGACAAGGGTGGTGTTGATTAATACTGAGCCAGTAGACTACACTTGCTTCAATCTGGAGTCACCTCCCAGGCTGATAATCAATTTTGTTGATGATAATGTTTATAGTAGGAAGAATGAAAGAATAGTGGTGAATAAGGGTGTGGTGGAAGAAATTCGTTGTCGGTATAAACAGAAAGGAGAAAAAGCTACTCCCCGCCTCGATTACATTGTTTTGCAGCTCAATCAGCCTTCCTCGTTCCAGGTAAAGAGAGAAAAGAACTCCATAATTATAGATTTAAAGCCCGTCCTTTCAAACACTCGAGTTCGTAAAGTAGCAGCAAAATCTCCGAACTCAATAAAGAGAAAAGAAAAAAGGATAGGAGACCTCGAAGATTGCTTGAGAATAGCGATAGATAACTCCAAAACTCTTAAGATTGCCCAGGAGGAGGTCAGGCTTGCCGAACTAAAGGTTCGTGAGGCAACGAGAGGCCTCTTTCCTTCTGTGGCAGCCAAAGTGGACAGGACTGATGGCATAATAAAGGCATTGGACGAAAGAGGGTTCCCGGACCCCGAAGGGGTCGATGCAGGATTTAGAGAGACGGAGTTTGGCTTACAGATTGGGCAGTCACTCTACCAGGGAGGGAAATTCAAGTCTACTCTTGACCAGGCAAATGTGAAATTGGAGATGGCGGAAAAGAAATATGAGAAGACGGAGCAGGACCTGATTTTCGATGTGAAAAAGGCTTACTATAACCTGGTGAGTTCCCAGGCAAATGTTTATGAACAGGAGAAACTCCTGCGCCAGGCAGAGTCAATTCTGGAAGAGGCTAAAAAGAAACATAGATTGAAATTAATAACCAAGGAAGAACTCCTGAATGTTCAATCTCAACATAATCAAGTCCGTTACCAGAAAATTTCTGAAGAGAAAGACTGCTCTTTGGCTCTGTTGACTCTCAAGCAGTTACTCAATCTGGATGAGCCCGTTTCTGTGGAAGTTGACACTGAGCTCGATTTTCAGGATTTGGGCATCTCTTTGGAGAATTGTCTCGAGGTGGCCGGGGAACATAACCTGGACCTCTCCATAAGCAAACTCTCTATGAAATTCGCTGAGTTCGGAAAGAAGATTGCCAGAAGCGATCAGAAGTTCAAAATTGACCTGACAGGATTTTATGGTAGAGGTGGTGGCGCCTATAAAACGGAAGAGCTTAAGCTTTCTCACTCCTGGTATGCAGGGATTAAAGTTAGCAAAACTTTAGGAGGGAGCACGATAAGTTCAGGGTATACATCTGACCAGACCAATCCAAAATTGGGACAGACGTCGAGAACCGAGTCAAACACAGGTTCTGTTACCCTTTCCCTCTTCGACAATTTAAAAAATCTTTCCCAAGAGAAAGAAGCTGATATTGAGTATGAAAAGGCTGTCAACGAAGTCAAAAAGACAGAAAAGAAGATGGAATCAGAAGTAAAGGAATCCTATTTTAATTACGAAAAGTCTCTAATCCAGATTGAGGCTATATCTAAAGAGATAGAATTCCGCAAGGAACAAGAAAAGATTGCCAGAGAGAAAGGTAAACTGAATCTCGTTCGCAATTCCGAAGTTTTGGCAGCAGAAATAAACCTGACCAGTGCTCGCACTTCATATAATGAAGCGCTCGCCTATTACCATGTAGCTCTGGCCAGTTTAAATAAAGCGATAGGAATCGAAAAGTATAAGTGAGGTGAATGATGATGTATAAATGGATTAAGAGAAACAAGCTCATTTTCATAGTTCTGGTTCTTGCAGGAGCAGGAATTCTACTGGCAGTAACATCCAAGTTCGGCAAGCCTCTATTTACTACTAGCAAAGAGAGACTCCTCTCCTCAATAAAGCGTGGAAAAAAGATAAAAGAACTCCACAAGAAAGCTGAGAAGGAGACTCAATTAAGGGAAGAAGAGGTTCCGGTCAATGTGTTTAGAGTAGCCAGGGGAACATTCCAGGACACTCTCTCGGCAATGGGCACGGTAAAAGGCGGTTCTGAGATAGAGTTCA
>WJOT01000035.1 GCA_009619095.1 Clostridia bacterium | reverse complement strand
ATTTGGGAGATCTTAAAAGAATTTAAGAATTCTAAAACAATGACTTACAACGAAGTAGCAGACAAGATAATAGCGATACCAACTCCAGGGGGACAAGATGAAGATTTAGAAATAATTGACTAAATAATTCCGTAAGAAGCTGGTATTGGAGGATTTAAAATGGAGAAGAAAAGGGTAAGAAGAGCTTTAATACATGCCATAGCCCAGTGCCAAGATTGCGATTGGGGAGAAGAAGGTTATAAAGTAGCACAGAAGAAAGCAAGGGGACATGCTATAAAAACAGGACATACAGTTGATGTAGAGACTGGATATTGGCATCAATATAATCCAAAATAAGGGGAGGAACCACGGGGGTAGTTCCTATTAATTGCTTATTAGCCAACCCTATATAACTCAATGGTTTTCCCAATTGCCCTACTATAATATTATAATCCAAAGGTATATTCATAGGCCTGGTGGAAAACAAATAAAGATTTAATAGGTTTTTCAATGGGTATTCTTGGAGATCCGGCCTGATATACAGACGGTCCCAGTAATTAGGGTTTTATTTTAATTTACCCCCAAGTTATATTATAATTATAGTTACTTAATAATTTATTAAGTAACTAACGACCCCTATCAGAATCTGATAGCGGTGTAGAAACTCTTATTGATTCATTAAGACTTTCTCAAACAAACAGATTCTGATAGTATGAGAAATGACTTCCCATTGATTCATTGGGAGGTGAGGAGCAAACAAAATGTTTAACTATGAGCCTGACCGTGAGGAAGTCGAATTGTGGTGGGCAGAACTTGACTATGTAGAACAGTTAGACCTCATAGAAAAGGTCTACCCCGATTGTGGACTTGACACCGTAGAAGGGTGGCAATATTTAGACTGGCCTTTGAAGCTAGAACTCTACAATGAGGAGCAATGATAGATGAAAACCGACTACAAAGAGGACGGCAATCTGACCCTGAAAGCCTTGGCCCGATTACGGTCTAAATTTGGGATTAAAATCTATAACCCTGATGGTAAATTAATCTACCTCTTACAACAAGGGCAAGCAGTAAATTACCAGAAATTATTAAAGAAGGTGAATCAATAATAGACCCAAAAAATGACAGTTTTTTCTAATGAAATTATATAATGATAACAAAGAAGGTGATTAAGATAGCGAAAAATATAAAATTCAGACCAAAAAGTAGTTTTTGTGCGAATACCACAGAAGCCAAGGAACGGACACAGGAAGGGCTAAAGAAGTGGAGGGAGAAAGAAAAGACCCCTATCGGAGATTTTTTTACTATCCAAAAATATAAGGGGGATATTATTAACTTTGCCGAAGAACAGTTTTATATCCCCGAGACCCGGAAGCCGATAGTTTTACAAGAATTTCAGAAGGATAAAATTTTCAGACCACTATTTTATGGGGATAGACCTTATACTATGGCACTAATAGGCGAACCAAAAAAGTCCGGGAAATCCTGCCTAGCTTCACTTATAGCCTCCTGGTACCTCTTTACCCAAGGGATTAGGGCAGGGCAAGATGTAGAAATCCTCCTTTGTGCTGCTGATAAGGATATGTCAAGTTGGATAATATTTGACAAATTGGTGAAGTCGATTAAGATGAACGATAAGATGTTTAGACAAACCAAAATTACCACTGATACGATTACCATACCCCATAAGAATTCAGTAGTCAGGGTACTCGCCACAGATGTTAGTGCCGCCGGGCAAAATGCCGATCTGGTCATATTTGATGAATTATACCTCTACAGATATGAAGGTATGAAGGACTTTTTCGAGGTACTGACCACGACACCCACAAAACCACACCCTTTAATTTTGATTGTTTCGACTGCTGGCTTCGATACAGATGAAGATGATTTACTTTTTGGTTTATATAACAAAGGGCTTAACTTGGAGAAGAAGCCCGATCCCTCATTTTACTTTTGGTGGGATGATGGGGAAGAAGCTAACCGGATGCCCTG
>WJOT01000002.1 GCA_009619095.1 Clostridia bacterium | reverse complement strand
GGTCGGATAGCACGTCCCTGCGTACAATATCTTTTAAAATATCCCGATTATAATGTTACTGTAGTAGATAAAAATTCGCAAAATGTTAACCGTGCAGTAAATGGGCACCCTAGGGGAACAATAATAGTAGATGATGCTACCTCGGGAGCAAAAAAACTTATTGATAAGGTTAAACCAGATATAATTATAAATCTTCTTCCAAGTCAATTTATGGTTTATATTGCTAAACTTTGTATCGAATCTCAGATTTCAATGATTCATCCATCTTATATAACTCAAGAAATGCAAAGCCTCGATGAATCGACTCACAAGGCAGGTGTGCTTATCCTATGTGAACTTGGATTAGATCCAGGAATAGATCATATGTCTGCTGCGAGAACTATTAAGATGATTCACAATAAAGGTGGACTGGTGGAGTCTTTTTGGTCTTGTTGTGGGGCTCTTCCCTCTCTCCAAGCTAATACTAATCCATTTGGATATAAGTTTTCTTGGGCTCCTAATCGTCTGGTAGGGGCAAGTAAGCGCGAAGCAAGATTCTTAAGAAATGGTAAAGAAGTTATCTTACCTTCGGGAAAAACTTTCCATTATCCTAATTTTATTCACATTAGAGATATCGGATGGTTCGAGGAGTATGCTAATGCAAACTCTTTCCCGTATATCAAGCTCTATGATATACCTGAAGCAAAAAACGTTTATCGAGGGACAATACGTTATATTGGTTGGAGTGAGACAATATCTAAAATGCTCGATATGGGACTTTTTGAAGAAGATCATTGGGAATTAGAAAACCTTTCATATAAGGAATTTACACGCCGACTCATTGGAGCACCCAAAGAATGCGATATTGAAGAGGCATTAAGGAAATTTCTTAATTTAGAGCCTTACACAGCAGTTTTACATCGGATTAAATGGCTTGGTCTTCTTTCCGATGAGTATATTCCATTAAAGAAAGGTAGTCCAAGAGATGTGATTTTGTATCTTTTCTTAGAAAAGTTGAATTACGAAAAAGGAGAACAAGACCTTGTTATTATGGAACACCGCTATGTTGCCTTTTTCCCTAAAAATCAAAAACGTGTCCGCTATACTTCTACATTAATTAATTACGGTATCCCAGATAACGATTCCTCCGTTGCTCGTACTACAGGAATTCCACCTGCTATTGGTGCAAAACTTATCCTTCAAGGTAAAGTTACCGCAACTGGAGTTCAAGCTCCGGTTCTTCCAGAGATTTATAATCCCTGTTTAAATGAGCTTGAAAAAGAAGGTATCTTGTTTAAAGAAAGAGAAGAACTTCTTTCATGATTATATTAATGGAGGAAGTGAAAGGATAAATGTCTAAAGTATTAATTGTCTATTATTCTAAAACAGGGAACACTGAAAAGATGGCTCATCTCGTAGAAGAAGGGGTGAAAGAAGAAAAAGTAGAGGTTGAAACCAAGAAGGTGGAAGAAGTAAATTTAAACGAGCTTCTGGAAGCAGATGGAATAGTTATTGGTTCTCCGACTTATTTTGGATCTATGGCATCTCCTGTTAAGGAATTAATTGAAAAGAGTGTTAAATATTATGATAAATTTAAAGGTAAAGTTGGCGGAGCATTCACTTCTTGCCAGCGGGTCGGAGGAGGCGGTGAAACTACCTTACAAAGTATTATAAATGCATTTCTAGTCCACGGAATGATTGTTCAGGGAGAGGTTGAGAGCGGTCATTATGGCCCAATAGCAATTGGAGTACCAGATAAAATTGTGAGTGAAGAGTGTAAAAATTTAGGAAAGAAAGTTGCTAGAATAGTTAAGCATCTTTATTAAGGAATTACATCCCGGCGGTCCGGCTTCTCTCCAGAGTTCTCCGGATTGCTGTTCCCTGCTCCCTGGTTTCTTGGCAGTCATCCCAGGGAGCAGGAATATTTAAAAATTAGAGGTGGTTGATTATGGTCATTAAAACATTTATCATTAAGCTATGCCAGGTTATTGCTGATCTTATTTTACATCGTTCATATAAG